>CAJBIS010000189.1 GCA_903953195.1 uncultured Actinomycetes bacterium | reverse complement strand
TCTCCACCGCACCGGTGGACTGAGCGGTCGAACGGTCGGCCGCGCTGTCGACGGTTCCATCGCGCTGCCGACGATGGCGCTGTGAGCTCGCCGAATCCGGCAGCGGTCGTGTGGCTGTGGCTATGGCTCAGTGCTTGAAGTGGCGTTCGCCCGTGAACACCATCGCCAGACCCTGCTCATCAGCCGCGGCGATCACCTCTTCGTCGCGCACCGAACCGCCCGGCTGGATCACCGCGGTCGCACCGGCCTCGGCCGCCGCGTCGAGACCGTCGCGGAACGGGAAGAACGCGTCCGACGCGCATGCGCCGCCCACGGCCCGGCCGTCAGCCTTCTCGGCGGCGATGCGGCCGGCGTCGCGACGGTTCTGCTGACCCGCACCGATGCCGACGGCCTGACCGTCCTTGACGAGCACGATCGTGTTCGACGTGACGCGAGCGGCCACCCGCCAGGCGAAGTCCAGGTCGGCCCACTCGGCATCGGTCGGCGCACGGTCGGTGACGACCTCCCAGCCGGACCGGTCCAGCGTCACCTGATCACGGGTCTGGACCAGCAGCCCGCCCTCGATCGAGCGCACGTCGAGCTCGGGCACCACCGGCTCGCGTGCGGTCAGCACGCGCAGGTTCCGCTTCTCGAGCAGGAGCAGCAGCGCGTCGTCATCGAAGCCGGGGGCGACGACGACCTCGGTGAACACCGGTGCGAGCGCCTCGGCCATCGCGTGCGTGACCGGACGGTTCACCGCGACGATGCCGCCGAACGCCGAGACCGGATCGCACTCGTGCGCCCGCGCGTACGCCTGTGCGATGTCGCCACCGATGGCGGCGCCGCACGGGTTCGCGTGCTTGATGACGACCGCGGCCGGCTGCGACCCGAGCGACCACACCAACCGCCACGCCGCATCGGCGTCGTACACGTTGAGGTAGCTCATCTCCTTGCCGCCGTGCAGGACCGCCGTGTCCCAGCAGCTGTCGCCGGTGAACGTGTAGCGGGCACCGTGCTGGTGCGGGTTCTCGCCGTAGCGCAGCGGCTGGGCGAGCCGGGCCGACAGGTGGATCGTCGGCGGCAGCTCACCACGCCGCTCCTGCCCCGGCGCCGGGGCCAGCTCGCCGGCGTCACCACGGTCGAACCAGTCGACGATCGCCGAGTCGTACGCCGCGGTGTGCGCGAACGCGTCGCGGGCCAGGCGTCGGCGGGTCTCGACCGACACGTCACCGCGCTCGGCCAGCTCGGCGAGCACCGGCTCGTAGTCGGCCGGATCCACGAGGATCGTGACGTGCGCATGGTTCTTGGCCGCGGCCCGGACCATCGTCGGACCACCGACGTCGATCAGCTCGACCGACGGCTCCGAGCTGAACGGGTACAGGTTGACCGCGACCAGATCGATCGGGACGACGTCGTAGGTGTCCATGTCGGCGACGTGGGACGGGTCGTCGCGGTCGGCCAGGATGCCGCCGTGGATCGCGGGGTGCAGCGTCACGACCCGGTGGCCGAGCATCTCCGGGAACCCGGTCACCTGCTCGGTCGGGATCACCGGCAGGCCGGCGTCGGCCAGCACGCGTGCGGTGCCACCCGACGACACCAGCTCCCACCCCAGATCGACCAGGGCCCGGCCCAGTTCGACCATGCCGGTCTTGTCGTACGCGCTCAGCAGGGCGCGGCGGGGACGCTCGCTCATGTGACTGCTCCTCGGTCCAGGATGCTGCGGATGGTGTCGGTGTAGAGGCGGCGCTCGATCGCCTTGATGCGTTCGTGCAGGCTCGTCTCGTCGTCGTCGTCGAGCACGGTGACGGCCTCCTGGGCGAGGATCGGACCGTCGTCGACCAGCTCGGTCGCCACGTGGACGGTGCAACCGGTGACCTTCACGCCCGCGGCCAACGCGTCACGCACGCCGTGCCAGCCCGGGAACGACGGCAGGAGCGCCGGGTGCGTGTTGACGATCCGACCGGGGAACGCCGCGACCGCCGCCGGCCCCAGGATCGTGCCCCACCCGGCCATGGCGACCAGGTCGATGTCGTGATCGGCCAACGTGGCGACCACCCGGTCGGTGAACGCGTCACGATCGAAGGCATCCGAGAAGTCGGTGCGTTCGATGACCTCGTACTCGATCCCGTGGCGGGCGGCGACGTCGATGACCGCGCACTGGCGGTCCACCACGACCACCTCGATGGGGAGCCCCGCAGCGGCCATGGCGTCGAGCAGGGTTCCGGACCCGGAGGCCAGCACGGCGAGACGCATCAGGCGGCGAACCTAGCAGCGGGGCCGCAACCCTCTCGCCGGTGAACCGGGCCTCGCCCCGGCCTGCCGGACGCGTCTCGGTGCATCTGCCGTCGCTGGCGCAGCTGTCTGCACCGAGACGCGTCGGGCTGGACCGGAACCGGTCCGGCGGGACCGACGGGTCCGGGCGCTCAGAGACCCTGGATGATCTCGACCATCAGCTCGCCGGCCTCGGTCGGGTTCGCCCCGACCCGGACGCCGGCAGCCTGCAGGGCCTCCATCTTCGCGGCGGCGGTGCCCTTGCCACCCGAGACGATCGCGCCGGCGTGGCCCATCTTCTTGCCCGCCGGAGCGGTCTGACCGGCGATGTACGCGGCGACCGGCTTGCTCATCTCGTTGGTGATGAACTCGGCCGCTTCCTCCTCGGCCGAACCACCGATCTCGCCGATCATCATCACGGCGTGCGTCTCGGGGTCGGCCTCGAAGGCGCGGAGGCAGTCGATGAACGTCGTGCCGGGGACCGGGTCGCCACCGATGCCGACGCAGGTGGTCACGCCGATGTCCTGCTGCTGCAGCTCGTAGAGCGCCTGGTAGGTCAGCGTGCCCGAGCGGGACACGATGCCGACGTTCTTCTCGCCGGGCACCGCCGCCTTGGCGATGTGGCCGGCGGTGATGCCGATGTTGCACTTGCCGGGGCTGATGATGCCGGGGCAGTTCGGGCCCAGCAGCTGCACCGACGGGAAGTCGCGCTGGAGCTTGTTGAAGAACCACGCCTCGTCCTGCGCGGGCACACCCTCGGTGATGCACACGATGAACTCGATGCCACCCTCAGCGGCCTCGATTACGGCGTCGCGCACACCCGGCGCCGGGATGAAGATGCAGCTGGCGTTGGCGCCCGTCGCCTCCACGGCGTCGACGATCGACGCGAAGATCGGCACGCCGTCCACGTCGGTCCCCGCCTTCTTCGGGTTCGTGCCGGCCACGACCTGCGTGCCGTACTCGGCGTTCAACCTGCCGTAGTAGCGGCCCTGGCTCCCGGTCAGTCCCTGGTAGACGACCTTGGTGTTCTCGTCGACGAAGATGCTCATCTCGTTCGTTCCCTTCTCGTCCTGTGGTTCCTGTGCGTCCTGCTGCGCCGGCCCGCTCAGCCGTTCCCGGCGAGCGCCACGGCGGTGCGTGCGGCGTCGAGCATGGTGGGCTGCATCTGCAGCGCGTCCGACAGGTGCGGCTGCAGGATCGCCCGACCCTCATCGGCGTTCGTGCCGTCGAGACGGATCACGATCGGCGAGTTGATCTGGACCCGGTTGAGGGCCTCGACGATGCCGTTGGCCACCTCTTCGCCGCGGGTGATGCCACCGAAGATGTTGATGAAGATGGAGCGGACCGCCGGGTCGTTGTTGATGACCTCGAGCGCGCCGGCCATCACGTCCGCGTTGGCGCCGCCGCCGATGTCGAGGAAGTTCGCCGGCTTGCCGCCCGCCTGGTTGACGACGTCGAGCGTCGACATGGCCAGACCGGCGCCGTTGGCGATGATGCCGACCGAACCGTCGAGCCCGACGTACTGCAGGCCCTTCTCGTGCGCCGCCTGCTCGCGCTCGTCGCGCTCCTGGGTGGCCTCGTAGTCGGCCCACTCGTGACGGAAGGCCGCGTTGTTGTCGAGCGTGACCTTGGCGTCGAGCGCGTGCACCTCGCCGGTCGGCTTGAGGATCAGCGGGTTGATCTCGACCAGGTCGGCGTCGCCCTCGACGTAGGCCCGGTAGAGCTTCAGGAGGATGTCGACCGCGCCGTCGGTGGCCTCCGGGTTGAGCTTCGCCGCCTGCACCCACGCCCGGGCCGTCGCCTCGTCGAGACCCTCGACGGGGTCGATCCAGATCTTGGCGATGGCGTCGGGGTCGGTCTCGGCGACCGCCTCGATCTCGACGCCGCCCTGCGCCGAGAGCATCCCGAGGTGCTGCTTGCGGGAGCGATCGAGCGTGAAGCTGGCGTAGTACTCCTCGGCGATGTCCGAGGCCTCCTCGATCCACACCCGCTCGACGGTGTGACCCTTGATGTCCATGCCGATGATGTCCGAGGCGTACTGGCGCACCTCGTCGAGATCGTTGGCGAGCTTGATGCCGCCGGCCTTGCCGCGACCGCCCACCTGCACCTGCGCCTTGACCACGACCGGCCAGCGGCCGATGCGCTCAGCGACGGCGATCGCGCCGTCGACGGTGGTGACGACGTCACCCGCCGACACCGGGATGTCGAAGTTGGAGAAGAACTGCTTGCCCTGGTACTCGAAGAGGTCCACCCGGTGTCTTCCTTCCGTGTCCGGATCACTGTGCCGGCCGCCCGTGCGGTGGTGGGCGGCCCGGGGGGCGATACTAAGCGGGTGCGCGACAGAGTCCCATTCCGGGCGGTGACCTGATGCCGATCGAGCGACGGAGCGGTAGCCGACAGGTGCAGTCGATCGTGATCGGCGTGGTCGCGCTCGTCGTCGCGGTCGCTGCGGCATGGGGTGTGATCACGCTCGCCTCCGGAGGCGACGGCCCGGTGAAGGTCCGCCTCGGTGACGACGTGTTCTACGCGGGACAGGCGCAGCGGATCGCCGCACAGGTGGCCCAGGAGGGACCGGTGCTGTTCAGTGACGTGTCGGGTCGGGGGCAGCTCCAGCCGATCTTCGTCAACCACTTCGGCGACGACGCCACGATCCGGTGGGTCCCCGTCTCAGCCGTGGCGCCCGGGGCCGCCGAAGGTTGCTTCCTCGTGTGGAACGCCGAGCGGAACCTGTTCGAGGAGCGGGCCAACCAGGACGGTGCCGGTCGACAGGTGGGCGAACTGTGCCGCGACACCACGTGGTCGGCCGACGGCAGCAGCGGGAGCGACGGCAGCGTGCTCGAGGTGTTCCCGTGGCGGATCGACGCCGATGCGAACCTGGTGATCGATCTGCGTCCGGCGGATCAGCGCACGACCACGGCGCCACCGACGACCCTCGGCTGAACGTCGTCGGCTGAACGTCGCCGGCTGAACGTCGTTGAACGCGTCTCGGTGCATCCACCTGCGCATACGACGGCAGATGCACCGAGACTTGGGTTGGGAGCGCG
>CAJBIS010000188.1 GCA_903953195.1 uncultured Actinomycetes bacterium | reverse complement strand
TCACGTTGTTGCCGATGCGCAGCTCGTGGCCCATCGACTCCAGCATGTCGGTGCCCATGATCACGTGGCCACCGAGGATCGGCAGTTCGATGTGCATGATCATGTCGCGCTCGGCCTCGGTCAGCTCCGGCATCCCCGGCCCCGACGGGACCTCGCCCATGCGCATGATGCTGCCGACATAGTCGGTGCCGAACGCCGAGCGGTAGAACTCGAAGGCCGCTTCGGTCTGGCCCATGAAGTTCAGGTAGGTGCTGACTCGTGCCATGTCGGGTGCTCCTCGCTGTGTGCGATGCGGTTGCGCGGATCGAGACCCTAGGTGTTGGTCGACTCGAGCACGGTGGCGTGCGCCTCGGGTTCGCCGGGGTCGCGCGCCAACCACACGCCGACGGCGACGCCGACGATCGCCATGCCGAACAGCTGCAGCGGTCCGATCGGCTGGTCGAAGAGCAGCGCCGCGCCGACGGCGACGGCGAGCACTTCGGTCATCAGGATCGCCGACGACGCCGCAACCGAGAGGTGACCCTGGGCGAGCGAGAACAGCAGGTGACCGGTGCCGCCGACGGCGATGAGGCCGAGGATCGACCACCACGCGATCGGTTCCGGCAGGAGCGCGCCGCTGGTCGTGATGAGCGCGATCGGCAGCACCACCGCAGCAGCCACCCACAGCATCGAGGCCTGGTACTCGAGCGCGCCCTGCGTGGCCCGGGCCCGCTTGGTGCCGATCACGTAGATCATGTTGGCGAACACGGCGGCCAACGCGAACAGGTCGCCGCTGAGGCTCCAGTCGCCGGAGCGGTCGGACGATCCGAGCACCACGAGGACCGTGCCCACGACCGCGGCTGCGCTGGACGCCCACAGCACCCGGTCGAGCCGCTGCGAGGTCCGGTGCGTCACCAGGCCGAGCAGGAGCGGTTGCAGACTGCCGATCACCGTGGCCGTCACCAGCGTCGTCGTCTTGAACGCGACGAAGAGGAACGCGACCGACAGTCCGAAGCCGACGCCACCGAGGGCCGCCTCCCGGAGGTGTCGCACCGACGGCCGGACGCCGCCGGCGGCGAGGACCGCCTGGTAGATCGCGGCGCCGACCAGGCAACGCCAGAACGCCAGACCCGGCCCGCTGATCGGCGCGGCACGGCTGATCAGCCCGCCGCCCGCCCAGAAGATCGCCGCGGCGACGAGGATCAGCCCGGCGTGTCGCGCGGCGACGCTCGCCGGTTCGTCGGGCTCGTGCACCTCGGCACAGTACCGATGCCGACGGCTCGCTTCGAAGCGCCCGGCCCGGACCGTTCGTCCTGACCCGAGGCGGTGCGTCAGACTCTCGGCCGTGATCAGCGTGGAGACCCTCGGTCCGCTCGTGCCCGGTCCGGCTGCCGCCGGTGTCGACTGTCTGCCGGCCAACAACAACCTCGATCTCGTCCGATTCGCCGGTCGGCTCTGGTTCGCGTGGCGCACGGCGCCGTCGCACTTCGCGTCGGCGGAGGCCCGTCTCGAGGTGAGCTCGGCACCGGGCCCCGACGGGCCGTGGCGTCACGAGACGACGGTGGCGATGGGTGCCGATCTGCGTGAGCCGCGGTGGGTGGTCGACGGTGATGATCTGCACCTGTGGTTCATGCAGCTCGGCACGGATCCAAAACGGTTCCAGCCGCGGGGCGTGCACCGCATCGCCCTGACCGACGGCGGCTGGACGGAACCGGAACTGGCGATCGGACGGGACGTCGTGCCGTGGCGGGTGCGTCGGCTGGGGGACCGGTGGGCGATGCTCGGCTACCGGGGCGGCGAGAAGATGTACAGCGCGCTGCCGTCGGACCCGGTGGTGGAACTCCGCTGGAGTGACGACCTCCGCACGTGGTCCGACCCGATCGACATCCACCACGGCGGCACCGAGTGCGAGCTCGTCGAACTCGCCGATGGTCGGATCGTCGGCGTCACGCGCAACGAGGGTCCGTCGCGTCGCGGCGGCGACCTGCTGATCGGTCGCGACGTCGAGCACCTGCAGATGACGCCGATCCCACGGAAGCCCGACTCGCCGCACCTGTTCCTCTGGGAGGGCGAGCCCTTCCTCTTCGCCCGACGACAGGTGGCCTTCGGTGGCCGGTACGACCACGTGCCGTCGTGGACACCCGGTGGCGTGGCGATCCGTGTCGATCAGGCGCTGTGGTCGATCACTCGCAAGCGCAGCGCGCTCTACCGGCTCGACCCGGACACGCCGTCGCTCGACTGGGTGCTCGACCTGCCGTCGCGTGGCGACACGTCGTTCGCCGCGGTCGTGCCGGAGAACGACGGTTCGATCCTGGTGGCCGACTACTCGTCGCCCGCCGGCGCCGGAGACGTCATGTGGCTCCGCGGCCAGCTCCGCCCCACGGGGATCTCGTTGCACCGCCTCACGAAGTGAG
>CAJBIS010000187.1 GCA_903953195.1 uncultured Actinomycetes bacterium | reverse complement strand
CCCTCCTCGCCTCGGAGGGACGCGCCGTGCTGGTCTGGCATCCGAGCGTGCCGGGTGGTGACTCGCACGCCGGGCGCACCGAGACCTCGATGTTGTTGCACCTGTCCCCGGACGTCGTTCGGATGGAACGGGCCGAACCCGGCGCCACGGCGCGATGGCGTGACCTGCGCGACACCGTGGTCGCCGACGGACTGGCGGCGGTCAGTCCCAACGGCGTGCTCGGTGATCCCACGGGCGCCACGGCGGCCGAGGGCGCGGTGATCGTGGCGCAACTCGCCGCCGACCTGGCCGCCGCCGTCGACCGCTGGCGTGAGAGTCTGTCGGTCGTGGAGCGCGCCACATCCGAGCAGCTCGGGAACCGACCGTGACGGCGCCCGTGGCGTTGGTGACGGGCGCGGCGCGGGGAATCGGCGCGGCCACCTGTGCGGCGCTGGCCCGTGACGGCTTCCGGGTGATCGCGCTCGACACCTGTGCGCACGACGAGGTGCTCTCGTACCCGCTCGGCACCGAGGCGCAACTCGCCGAGGTGGTCGAGTCGTGTGGCGCCGATGCGGAGGGCATCGTCTGCGACGTCCGTGACGCCGATGGCCTCACGGCGATCGTCGCCGACCTCGACCGGCTCGATGCGGTGGTCGCCGCCGCCGGTGTGGTCTGGGGCGGGCCGCCGCTGTGGGAGACCCCGCCGGTCGTGTGGGACGCGGTGTTCGACGTGAACGTGCGCGGTGTGTTCCACACGGTGCGCGCCGCCATGCCCCGTCTGCTCGAGCACGCGGAGCCCCGGTCGGGTCGGATCGTGGCCGTGGCGTCCTCGGCGTGGAACCGCGGGTTGCTGCACATGGGTGCGTACGCCGCCTCGAAGCACGCCGTCGTCGGGCTGGTCCGGTCGCTCGCGGCGGACCTGGCCACCTCGGGCATCACCGCGAACGCGGTGGCGCCCGGCTCGACCGAGACGGACGGCCTGGTGGCGTCGGCCGCCGTCTACGGACTCGAGACGCCCGGCGCGTTCGCCGAGCACCACACGATCGGCCGGCTGTTGCAGCCGGGCGAGGTCGCCGAGGGGATCGCGTGGTTGTGCTCACCTGCCGCTTCGGGGGTCACGGGCTCGGTGCTCGCCGTCGACGGCGGCATGGGCGCGGTGTAGATCGCCGGGACGGACCGTGCGCTACCGGGTGGACCCGACGGTCCGGACCTTCGACGACGGCCGCGTGGTGCTGGGTGGCTCGCCGATCCGCATGTTCCGACTGAGCGACGCGGGGGCGCGATGGTTCGCCGACGTCGCCGAGGGTCGTGACCAGGTCGTGTCCGCCGACCCGGCCACGTCGCAGTCGACGCTGTTGCGCCGGTTCGCGGATGCCGGGGTCGTGCACCCCGTGCCGGAACCGGGCGCCGGCCGGTCGGAGGTGGCGGTCAGCGTGGTGGTGCCGGTCCGCGATCGCGCCGACCAGCTCGACCTCCTGCTGACGTCGCTGCGCGCCGCGTCAGCAGGTCACAGCAGCGGTCGCGTCGCCGAGGTGCTCGTGGTCGACGACGGGTCGGTGGATGCGGCGGCGCACGCCGCGGTGGCACGGCGCCACGGTGCCCGGCTGCTCCGACGTGACGTGTCGGGCGGTCCCGCCGTGGCGCGCCACGACGGGATCCTCGCCGCCACGAACGAGGTCGTCGCCGTCGTCGACTCCGACGTCGAGGTGAGCGCCGGGTGGCTCGACGTGCTCGTCGCGCACCTGGTCGACGACCACGTCGGTGCGGTCGCGGCGCGCGTGTGCAGCGCGCCGTCGGCCGGGGCGCTCGCGGCCCACGACGAGCACCGTTCGCCACTCGATCTGGGTCCGACACCGGCGCGTGTGGCACCCGGGACCCGGGTCGCCTACGTCCCGGCGGCCGCGATGCTCCTGCGACGCGACGCGTACGTGGAGGTCGGCGGCTTCGACCCCGCGTTGCGCTTCGGCGAGGACGTCGACCTGGTGTGGCGGCTGCGCGACGCGGGATGGGCGGTGCGTCACGAGCCGCAGGTCCCGGTCCGGCACGCGCCCCGCGTCGACGCGACGTCCTGGCTCCGGCAGCGGTTCGACTACGGCACGTCCGCCGCACCGCTCGCGGCGCGACACCCCGGCGCGCTGGCGCCGGTGCGCTGCTCACCGTGGAGTCTGGCGGTGTGGGCGCTCGTGCTCGCCGGGCACCCTGTCGTCGCGCTGCTCGTCGCCGGTGGCACCGCGGCCGCGCTGGTGCGCCGGCTCGACGGCATGCCGTCCGTCACCGCAGCGGAGCTCGCGCTCCGCGGCCACGTCGGCGCCGGCCGCATGCTGGCCCGGGCTGTGGTCCGGGTCTGGTGGCCGGTGGCGCTCGTCGGCGCGCTGGTCTCGCGCCGCGTCCGCCGGTGCGTCGCCGTCGCAACGGTGGTCGCGGCCGCCGATCACTGGTGGAACGACGGCGACCCGCTGCCGTCCCGGCTGGTGCCGATCGCCCTGCTCGACGACGTCGCCTACGGGGCCGGTGTGTGGGCCGGATGCCTCCGACAGGGGGATCTCGAGGCGCTGGTGCCGGAGTTCCGCCACGACACGTGACGACTGACCGGCCGATGTCGGACCCGAGTGCTCAGTTCCGGGGAGGTCGGTGCCGATAGGAAGGGGCACGGCGACACCCGGTCGCCGCCGAGGAGTCGGACACCGTGGACCGCCGGAGACAGGCCATCGCACTGCTGATCGGTGCGGTCGCGGCTGTGGCCTCGGTCGTGGTCGCTCCGCCGGCGCTCGCGGCACCGGCGGTCGTCGGGAACGTGACCGATCCCGGATCGCCCGTCGGACCCGCCGCCGTCGGGGGCTTCACCCAGTCGTGGACACGGCAGATCACACCGGGTGAGGCGGTCAGCACCTCGTCGCCGGTGCTCGTGGCCAACGGCAACTCGCCGTTCGTGGTCGCCGCCGAGGTGTCCGGTCGACTTCGGGCCTTCGACCTGAGCACGGGCAGTTCGATCCCCGGCTGGTCGAACACGACGACCGGATTCATGAACCGGGCGCCGCTCTCGTCGGACGGTTCGAACGTCTACATCCCCGTGGCCCAGGACGGCTACGACCGCTATCCGCAGTACAAGAAGTTCAACGCCTCGGGCTCACTCGTGTGGAACTCGAATCCGGCGACGCAGTTCTCACCGCCTCCCGGTTTCATGCTCTCGGGGATGGCGCTGACGAAGCTGGACGGTGTCTGGCAGATCTTCGCGGGGTCGTCGTCGCAGTTCATCCACTCGGTCAACGACGCGAACGGGTCGCAACGGTGGGGGTTCCTGAACGCCGACTCGACGATGGCCACGCCGGCGATCGCCGATCTCTACGGGTTCGGTCGACCGCAGGTCATCTTCAGTTCCGACACGACCGCCTCATTCCCGGGCGACCGCAA
The DNA here is from genome assembly GCA_903953195.1 of uncultured Actinomycetes bacterium. GTDB lineage: Bacteria > Actinomycetota > Acidimicrobiia > Acidimicrobiales > Microtrichaceae > SXMI01. Next base: position 11,113 of record CAJBIS010000187.1, on the reverse strand, counting down.
CGGCGGGATCCTCCGGATCATGACCGACGACGGCAAGCAGATCTGCTCGGCCACGCAGTTCGCCAACGGTGACACCTACAAGTACTCGGGCTACAACAACTCGTCACCCGCGGTCGCCGAGGTCGACGGTGCGCCCCTGATCGTGTTCGGGTCGACGGGACCGGTGCAGACCGGAGCCGGCGCCAACCAGATCGTCGCCTACGACGGCGGCTGCCGTCCGCGGTGGGCGTCGCCACCGCTGGCCGGCCCGGCCGAGCCGTCGCCCACCTTCGCCGACGTCAGTGGGACGGGCCGCGTGAGCGTGCTGGCGCTGGTCGGTGTCCGCGACGGTGCGAACACCTACCCACGGGTGGTCGAGCTCAACCCGTCCACCGGCGTCGTCGTGCACGACACCGGCTCCGCGCTGAAGAGCTACGGCGGCCTGCTCGCCTACACGCCATCGATGTCGATCGTCACCGCCGATGTGAACAACGACGGGGCACAGGACCTGTTCGTGCCGTCCCGGCAGGGCGCCTTCGTGGTGCTCGACGGCCGCACCTTCGGCGTGCTCACCACGATCAACACCAACATGGCGATCCAGAACACGCCGATCATCACGGCGACGGCGAACGGCATCCGGTTCACGATCGCCGGTTACAACGGGCTGGGCTCGCAGATCAGTTCGTACACGATGGTCGGCGGCGTGCTCGGCCAGCGGGGCTGGCGCGAGTTCGGCAACAACCCGCAGCTCACCGGGCTGCAGGGGTCGCTCGCCGGTCCGTACCGCGAGCTGCTCGAGGGTCAGGTGCTGTGGCCGGGGCAGGCGCTGCGGTACGGCGGCGCGTCGTTGACGATGCAGACCGACGGCAACCTGGTGGCCCGCGACTCCGGCGGCGTGCCCCGATGGTCCAGCGGCACCTTCCAGGCGGGGTCGCGTCTGGCCACCGGGGTCGACGGGAACCTCGAGGTGCGATCGCCGTCGAACGCGCTGCTGTGGCAGGCGGGCGTGGGCCTCGGCGGTGTCGAGCGCACCGTGTTGAACGCCGACGGCTCGTTCCGGGTGTACTCGTGCAGTTGGGGGTCGGGCCGGCAGTTGACGCGCTGTCGGGTGATCTGGACGTCGTCCGGCCCGCAGCCGGTGCTCGACCATCTGCTCTACGGCGAGACGCTGCCACCCGGTCGCTCGCTGACGTCGCCCGACCGCCAGCACCGTCTGGTCATGCAGTTCGACGGCAACCTGGTGCTGTGGCGCGGCTCGCAGGTGGTGTGGCAGTCGTTCACATCGCACCCGTCGGGCCGGACCCAGTTGGTGTTCGGTCTCTACGGCGAGCTGTACCTCGTCGTGCCGGGCGGCCCGGTGCTGCGGGACTTCGGTACCGGCTTCAAGGGTGCGGACCGATTCAACGTGACGAACAACGGCAACCTGACCGTGACGTCGCCGTTCGGCGACACGCTCTGGCAGGCCAGGGTGATCAAGTGATCCACACGCACGGAACGGGTGGGACCGCCGCTGCTCGCGTCTAGCAGTCGGGGTCCTGCATGAAGCGTTCCTGATCGCAGACGTCATCGCGCGGATCGGAGTTGAGTTCGCCGGTGAAGATCTCGCCCTGACAGTCGGGGTCCTGGAGGAAGCGCTCCTGGTCGCAGGTGCCGTCGGCGGGGTCGGTGTCGATCCCTCCCCGGTACTCCTCGCCGGGCGAGCTCGGCGTGAACGAGTCCGGGACGGTGTCGGTGGATGTCCCGGAACCCAGCCCGATGGCCACGACGAACCCGATCGAGGCGACGATGGCGATCGCACCGGTGACGACGCCGCCGATGGCCGGTCCTCGTCCGCTCCGGTCGTCCCTGCGTCTCGCCGTGGTGAGCGCCACGGCGCCGAGGATCACGGCGGTGACCCCGGGAATCGCGCCGAGCCCGCACATCCAGAAGGTGGTGATGCCCGTGATCCCGCACACGAGCGCGCCGATGGCGAGCCCGTTCGACGAGCCGCCCGGCGGTGCGGGCGCCGGGAATCCGCCCGGCGGTGCGGGCGCCGGGAATCCGCCCGGCGGTGCGGGCGGAGCACCCGGCGGGAACGGTCCGGCCGGCGCTCCGAACGGCGGTCCGAGTGGCGGTCCGGCTGGTGGACCGAGAGGCGGTCCGGGTGGCGGTCCGGGTGTGGGGCCCGGTGGCGGAGCGAAGTCGCCGCCGAGCGCGGGCGGACTGCCGTCGAGGCTGTCGGCGCCCGGGGGTTCGGCGCCTCCGGGCGGGGGTGTCGACGGGAGGTCGTTCACGGCTGCGAGGCTAGGTGGTGACGCAGGGGGTCGCCGCGTTGCGTAGTCTGCCCCCTGGCAACGACTACCTGGAGGTTCCACCATGCCGTTCGATGAGTTCGACAAGCTCGGTCCACTGCAGCCGCTGGTCGGCACGTGGGAGGGCGAGGGCGGTGTCGACTTCTCGTTCCACCACGCCGAGGGCGAGACGGGCAACACCGACTACCGCGAGCGCGTGACGTTCAGCCCGTTCGGTCCGGTCGACAACGGCGACCAGCACCTCTACGGCCTCGACTACCGCATGGCCGCGTGGCGCAACGACGAGGTGGACCCGTTCCACACCGAGGTCGGCTACTGGCTGTGGGACGCGGACGCCGGCAAGGTCATGCGTGCGTTCATGGTTCCCCGCGGCACCGTGGTGCTCGCCGGTGGTGACGCCACGGCGGACTCGAAGGAGTTCACCATGACGGCCAAGCTCGGCGACCCGACGTTCGGGATCGTGGAGAACCTGTACCTGGCGCAGCGGGCCTCGACGGTGGCCTACGAGGTCACGGTCCGCATCGGCGACGGTGAGTTCTCCTACGACGAGGACTCGGTGCTGAAGATGACCGAGTTCGACGAGCTCTTCCACCACACCGACAAGAACCAGCTGCGCAAGGTCGAGGACTGAGTCCGAGGCCTGTTGGTTGGGTCGAGGACTGAGTCCGAGGCCTGTTGGTTGGGTCGAGGACTGAGTCCGAGGCCTGGCAGTGCGGTCGAGGACTGAGTCCGTGAAGTGAGTGACGGGTCGGCCTCCGGGTGTTCCGGGGGTCGACTCGTCAAAAACAGGAACGTGTTCTAGTCTGCCCCGAGACGGCCGAGCCCCGGGGGTGACGTGTGGGTCCTGACGTGAGTGGCAGTGCGACGAGCGATGCGCCGGAGGATCTCCTCCGTGCGCCGCTGGTCATCGAGTACGGGTTCCAGCGAACCACCGGCCCGGTGGTCGGCGCGTTCCTGACGGGACTGCGCGACGGCCGTGTGCTCGGGATCCGCGACACCACCGGTCGGGTGGTGTGTCCGCCGACCGAGTACGCCCCGTCGACGGGCGCCCCCTCTCGGAGATGGTCGAGGTCGGCGAGACCGGCACCATCACCTCGTGGAGCTGGGTGGAGCAGGTGCGTGACGGTCAGCCGCTGGATCGGCCGCACGCGCTGGCGCTGATCCAGCTCGACGGCGCCGACACCTCGATGGTGCACGTCGTCGACGCGCCGAACGCCGAGGCCGTGTCCACCGGCGCCCGGGTGCGCATCCGCTGGGCCGAGGAGCGGTCCGGCCTGATCACCGACATCGCCTGCTTCGAGCTCGACGGAGGTGCCTCATGAGCGTCGACCCCACCGAGGACCGGTCGGTCTCGGTCCTGCCCGACGGCCTGTGGACGCAGCCCGTCGCCGACGTCCCGGGTGGGGACGGCGAGGATCCGGTCCGCCGGCTCACCGTTCCGGCCGCGATGCGTTACGACTACACGCCGGGCCTGGCGCAGTCCCGGTTCCTGCGTGGTCTCGCCGAGAAGAAGATCCTGGGCGAGCGCTGCCCGGTGACCGGCGACGTCTACGTGCCGCCGCGTGGCGTGTCGCCCGTGTCGGGTCTGCGGACGACCGAGCAGGTCGAGGTCGGCCCATCGGCCACGATCACCGCGTTCTGCGTCGTCCACATCGGGTTCGGGGTGAACGCGCCGCCGACCCCGTTCGTCTCGGCGCTGTTCCTGCCGGACGGCGCCGCGGTGTCGCTCTACGGGACGATGGGCGAGGTGTCCCACGAGGACGTCCGCATCGGCATGCGGGTCGAGCCCGTGTGGGTCGACGACGACCAGCTCACCACGAGCATGGAGAACATCCGGTACTGGCGGCCGATCGACGAACCCGATGTTCCCGCCGACGAGCTGAAGGGACACATGTGATGCGTGACGTCGCGATCGTCAGCGTCGCCCAGACTGCGCACCGGCGGGCGGCCGAGGAACTCAACGAGGTCGAGCTGATCCAGCCGGTGATCCGGTCGGCGATGGACCAGGTCGGCGCCACCATCGCCGACATCGGGTTCACCTGCTCCGGCAGTTCCGACTACCTCGCCGGTCAGGCGTTCAGCTTCGTCATGACGCTCGATGCGGTGGGCGCGTGGCCACCGATCGTCGAGAGCCACGTCGAGATGGACGGGGCCTGGGCGCTGTACGAGGCCTGGTTGAAGATCCAGGCGGGTCACGCCGACACGGCGTTGATCTACAGCTACTCGAAGGCGTCGCCGGGCGACCTGCCCCGGGTGATGAGCCGCATGCTCGATCCGTACTATCTGGGCCCGCTCTGGCCGGACTCGGTGGCGTACGCCGGACTGCAGGCCCGGGCCATGCTGGACGCCGGCACGATCACCGAGGCCGAGATGGCTCAGATCGCCTTCCGCAACCGTGAGGCCGCTCGCAACAATCCGAACGCCCAGGTGGTCGGCAGCGCGTCGGTCGACGAGCTGCTGGCGGCGCCGATGTTCTCGGATCCGCTCCGGGTGCACGACTGCCCGCCCATCTCGGACGGCGGTGTGGCCGTGGTGCTCGCCGCCGACGACCGGGCCCGGGCCTGGTCGGACCGGCCGGCGTGGATCCGGGGCATCGATCACCGGATCGACAGCCACAACGCCGGGGCGCGGGATCTGACGACCGCCCCGTCGGTGGCCATCGCCGCCGAACGCGCCGGCGCCACCGGAGCCTTCGACGTGGCCGAGGTGCACGCACCGTTCAGCCATCAGGAACGACTCGTCGTCGACGGCCTCGGCCTCGGCGACGACGTCGAGTTGAACCCGTCGGGTGGCGCGCTCGCCGCCAATCCGATGATGGCCGCCGGCCTGTTGCGCATCGCCGAGGTGGCGGATCGCATCATGCAGGGCTCGGCGGGCCGGGGCGTGGCGCACGCCACGGCCGGCCATCTGATGCAGCAGAACCTGGTCGCCGTGCTGGAAGGAGACTCGTGATGAGTGCCAATCGTGTGGCGGTGGTCGGCGTCGGTCAGACCAAGTACACCGCGATCCGTGGTGACGTGTCGCTGCCGGGTCTGCTGCGTGAGGCGGCGTACCGGGCACTCGACGACGCCCACCTGACGATGGATGACATCGACGCCATCGTCGTGGGCAAGGCGCCCGACTTCTTCGAGGGCATGATGATGCCCGAGTCCTACCTGGCCGAGGCGCTCGGCGCGGTCGGCAAGCCGCTGTTCCGGGTGCACACCGCCGGTTCGGTCGGCGGGTCGACGGCGATCGTCGCCGCCACGCACGTCGAGTCCGGCGTGCACGAGCGGGTCCTCACCATCGGCTGGCAGCAGCAGTCGGTGTCCGAGGCCATGTGGGCCCTGTCGTTCCCGATCCCGTTCCAGCAGCAGCTGGTCGCAGGCGCGGGCGGCTACTTCGCCCCGTTCATCCGCGAGTACATGCGGCGATCGAATGCGCCCGAGGACATCGGGATCCTGGTGGCCCTCAAGGACCGCCTGAACGCGCTGAAGAACCCGTACGCGCATCTGCACGAGCCCGACATCACCTACGACTCGATCAAGGAGTCGTTCATGTTGTGGGAGCCGATCCGCTACTCCGAGACGTGTCCGTCCTCGGACGGCGCGATCGCCATGGTGCTGGCCTCCGAGTCGGCTGCCGAGGCGTCGTCGGCGGAGTCGGGCGTGCCGCCGGCGTGGATCCTCGGCACCTCGATGCGCTCGGAGCCGGCGACGGCCTCGGGCCGCGACCAGATCAACCCGGACGCCGGCAAGGAGTGCGCCGCCGATGTCTACCGTCAGGCCGGGATCACGAATCCGCGTGAGCAGGTCGACGTCGTCGAGATGTACGTGCCGTTCTCGTGGTACGAGCCGATGTGGCTCGAGAACCTCGGGTTCTCGCCCGAGGGTGAGGGCTGGAGGATGACCGAGTCCGGCGCCACGCAGATGGGCGGCGATCTGCCGGTCAACTGCTCGGGCGGTGTGCTGTCGACCAATCCGATCGGTGCCTCCGGCATGATCCGCTTCGGTGAGGCCGCGCTGCAGGTCCGCGGTCAGGCGGGTGACCATCAGGTCGACGGAGCGAAGGTGGCCGTCGGGCACGCCTACGGCGGTGCGGCGCAGTTCTACGCCATGTGGGTCGTCTCGTCCGAGAAGCCCTGATCGTCGCGGTCGTCGCTCGCCGTCACCCAGCGGTCGAGCGGTTACCGTCGCACCATGTCGTTCGTCCCGCAGGGAGCCCCAGCGCCGACCGCGCCGCGGGTCGGTCGCGGCATGATCATCGCCGGGTCGGTGCTGATCGCGCTCTCGGTCATGGTCGGTGCGATCGGCACGGCGGTGGTGTCGCGACAGATCAACGTCGACGACTTCCAGCGCGATGTGGTGGTCGACGGGCCCGACTCCACGCTCATCCCGGGCACGCTCTCGTTCCGTGTCGCCGAGCCGTTGCGCTCCGATGCGGACACCGCCATGACCGTCGGCGTGGCGGTGGCGGGTACGGCGACGCCCGAACCCGAGTGCACGCTGGATCGTGACGGCGAGCCGGTGAAACTCACCGCGGCCTCCGCCGGCTCGGAACTGCTGCGACAGACGACCCAGCCCTACGAGGTCATTCGTGAGGCGCGCCTCGAGCCGGGAAGCTACGAGCTGCGCTGCGAGCTCGCCGGCGAACCGTCGTCGGACCGTGGTGGCAACGTGACGGTGGGGCGGGTGTTCGGTACCGACGATGCGATGGGGCTGGTCGGCCCCGTCGTGATCTTCCTGCTCGTCGGTGCGCTCGCCGCGCTGCTGTTCGTCATCGGCGTGATCCTGCTCATCGTGGGGCTGGTGCGCTCATCACGCGCCCGGCGCGGCCCGCCGGGGTTCCCGACCGCCCCTCCGCCCTCGGACGCGCCGCCCGGTCCGCCGTTGCGCTGAGTCGGCTCAGGCCGGGAACGGGGGCTCGGCTCAGGCCGGGAACGGGGGCTCGGCTCAGGCCGAGAAGGGATCGGTGCCGAACTTCCGGGACGCGGTCTCGACCGGCTCGAAGTCGTAGGTCTCGGCCGGCGTGTAGACGAGCTGTGAGTCGTCGACGCCCTCGGCGTAGAACTGGCCCGCCCACTTGCGGAACTTGGTGAACGGGCCGTCGGTGTCGGCGAGCGCCGGTCGCGACAGGTACGCCTTGTTCTGCCAGATCGGCGTGTCCTCCTGGACCTGCTTGTCGATCTCGTCGACGAACGCCTGACCGACGGTCGAGTTCAGCGCGGCGTCGTCACCCAGCTTCTTCACGGTGAACGTGAAACGCATGTGGCAGCTGTTCTTCGTCAGCGGGGTGTTGCAGCCCATGAGGATGGTGTCGACGATGCCGGCGAACCGGATGACGCTGAAGCCCGGGCCGAACGAGTCGGCGTCGATGCGGCCGTCGACGATGCCGCGTGGCGTCGGGAACTTCTGCAACGACTTCATCTTCGTGAACGGGCCGTCCGTCTCGTAGCCCTGCAGTTCGGGGACGATCTCGGTGTGGTGCACGTAGCGGAAGTGCGCGGCGTCGACACCGTTCTCGGCGAGGTCCTGCCACGGCGCCTGGATGATGTATTCCCGCGTCTCGACCGGTGTGTAGTTGTCCGGGTCGTTGAACTCGGGCACCTCGGGGATGTCCCAGGCGGGGGCCTCCTCGAACGGGTGGTACCACGCCATGATGAGGCCGTTGCGCTCGATCGTGGGGTACGCCCGGACGCACGCCTTCTTGTTGATCCGCTCCGAGTAGGGGATCAGGGTGTTCCTGCCGTCGCCGTCGAACCGCCAGCCGTGGAACGGGCACGCCAGGTCGGTGCCGTGGACCGAACCGCCGTAGGCGAAGTGCGCGCCGAGGTGCGGGCAGAACGCGTCGTTGACGTGGACGCCGCCGTCCTCGTCGCGCCACACCACGAGCTTGCGGTCGAAGTAGTCGAGCGGCGAGATGTCACCCGGCTTCAGGTCCGGACCCCACGCGACCTGGAACCACCCGAACGGGATGGGGAACGGTGAGCGGACGATGGTGCCGTCGGGAGCGGTGGTGGACATGCCTGGGACCTCCGGGTCTGCCGCCGACGATGCCCGGTCGCACGTCGTCGGAGAAAACTAGAACCTGTTTCATTCTAGCGGACCGCTTCGCTCGGGAGACAGGCGGATCACCTGCCGGTTGGTCGGAGGCCGGCGTGACCCGGTGCGGTCCGCACCGACCGGGTGTCGTCTACTGTCCGGCTCGACCCGGAGGAACGTGGTGCGACGTCGTCAGGTGTGCCGTCAGGTGTTCGGAATGGTGCTGGTGGTCGTGTCGCTGGGCGCGGTCACGGTGGCGTGCGGCGACGGCGAACAGTCGGCGGCCACGACCACGACCACCAACGGGCCGGCCACCGGCGAGGATCAGGGTGGCCCGCCCACGTCGGTCGCCGCGGCGGTCGGACCGTCGACCTCGGCGGCGCCGATCGTCACCGAGCCCCCGGCCGCCGACTTCTGTGGGCGGGCCCAGCAGCTCAACCGGCTGTTGACCACCACGAACGCCAGCAACAACGCCGCGATCGCGGTGGTGGCGGCGCAGCTCAACTCGATGGCCGAGGTGGCGCCGCCCGAGCTCGCCGCCGACATGGCGAACATGCTGCGCTACTGGAACCGGTTGGCGTCGGTCGACTCGAACGACCTCAGCCAGATCGCCGCGCTCCAGCAGAAGGACCCCGAGGAGACGGCATCCGGGCAGAAGGTCACGGCCTACCTGGTCGACGTGTGTGGCGTGCAGCCCACCGCATGAGTGCAGCAGGTGACTCGATGAGCGACGAACACCCACCCGGGATCCGCCAGCAGCGGTTCACTCCGCCGGAGGGGGCGACGACCATCGTGCTGGTCCGCCACGGCGAGTCCATGCCCGAGCATCCGGACTTCCCGCACCCGGTGCGCGACGGTCATGGCGACCCGGAACTCGCGCCGAACGGACACGATCAGGCGCGCCGGGTCGGCGAGCGCCTCGCCGCCGAGCACCATGCCGGCCGGACGATCGACGCCGTGTACGTCACGAGCCTGCAGCGGACCCACCAGACCGCTGACCCGCTCGTCGGTCTGATCGGACTGGACTACACCGAGGTCGCCGAACTGCGTGAGGTCCACCTGGGGGAGTGGGAGGGCGAGTTCCGCGCCCGTGTCGCCGCCGGCGACCCGATCTTCGCTCAGATGCTCGAGGCGGAACGGTGGGATGTCATCCCCGGCGCCGAACCGACCGAGGCCTTCGAGCAGCGCCTGCGTGACGGCATCGACCGGATCGTGGCGGATCACCCGGGCGGCCACGTCGTCGCCGTGGTGCACGGCGGTGTGATCGGACAGCTCATCGCCACGGCCACCGGTGCGACCGGCCTGGCGTTCACCACCGCCGACAACGCGTCCATCAGTGAGCTGGTGGTCATGCCGAACGGCGTGTGGCGCATCCGGCGCTACAACGACGCCAGCCACCTCGACTGAGGGTTGCGTTGGACGAGCTCGGGGTTCAGCCCGCGCACGCCGCGGCGCGGCTCGCGATGCCGGCGCTGCGCCGGGCCTCGCGGATGAAGTTGCGGTCCACGCCCGAGATCGTGAACCCGAACGACAGGCCCGAATCGGGGTCGGCCCAGGCGAGCTGACCGGCGGCACCGTTGTGCCCGAACGTGCCCGCCGAGACGCCGTGGACCATGCCGCGCAGCGCGGACTGTCCGTCGTCGCCGGCGACGACGAGTCCGAGGGTGCGGGTGCTCGGGATCCCGGTGAGCGGGACCGGGTGCGTGCACCGGACGTGGCCCGTCCCGTCCGCGAGCACCGCCGGGTCCCAGAGGTCGCCGGTGTCGTGGAGCAGTGCCTGGTAGTAGAGCGCCAGATCAGCGGCGGTGCCCAGTCCACCGCCGCCGGGCACGCCGACGGCGCGGATCTCCGGGTCGTTGAACGCCAGCAGGACGTCGGGGGTGACCTCGCCGAGCGGCAGGTCGGCCGTCCCGAACAACTCGACGAGCTCGGCCTCCGACGGAACACCACCGACGGGGACGAGCTCGGCGACGTCGCCCTGCTCGTCCGCCGGCACGCCGAGTGCGAAGCGGGGGAGCCCGAGTGGGTCGGTGATGCGTTCCCGCACGACGGTTCGGTAGTCGCTGCCGGTGACCGCGTCGATCATCTCGGCGACCACCCAGTGTGCGGCGGTCGCGTGGTACTCGAACAGCTCGCCCGGCTCCCACGACAGCCGCCAGCGCCGCATCTGCTCCAGCCGGCCCGCCCGGGTCGACCATCGCGGGGGACCGAGCGGCGCGTACGGGAAGCCGGCGGTGTGCGTGAGCAGGTGCTCGAGCGTGATGCGTCCGACGACATCGGCCGAGGGGCCGTCCGCGCCGAAGTCGGGCAGCAGTTCGACCACGCGTGTGTCGGGGCTGATCGATCCCTCACCGATCAGCTGCCAGATCACCCCGGCGATCCAGGCTTTCGTGCACGAGAACAGGTTGAAGCGCGTGTCGTCGTCGGCCTCGCCGAAGGACTCGAACGCCACGAGTTCGCCGTGGCGGGCCAGCGCGAACTGCGCTGCCGGCGCGAGGCCGTCGTCGACCTCCCGCTGGATGCGTTCACGGAGCCGATCGACGGCCGCGGAATCGAGAGTCGTGGTGTCGCCCATGGTCGGCACGCTATCGCCGTGGTCGGGCCGGGTTCCGCCAGCGGCCGCGGCGCACGGGGCGTGCCGAGGTCGCTCGGATAGAGTGCTCCTCGTTCGGTCGGCGATGTCACCGCGGCATCTCCGGGAGCGACGATGGGAGTCGACATGAAGGTGGTCGTCAACTTCGACCTGTGTGAGTCCAACGCCGTCTGCATGGGCATCGCGCCCGAGGTGTTCGAGGTGCGCGACGACGACTTCCTCTACATCCT
>CAJBIS010000186.1 GCA_903953195.1 uncultured Actinomycetes bacterium | reverse complement strand
GGCCTTCGCCGAGCAGATCGCGCTGGCGCACGAACTGGACCTGGCCCTCGTGATCCACACCCGCGACGCCTGGGACGACACGTTCGCGCTGCTCGACAGTGAGGGCATGCCACCGCGCACGGTGTTCCACTGCTTCACCGGCGGCCCGGCCGAGGCCGAGGCCTCGCTCGAGCGCGGTGCGATGCTGTCGATCTCCGGGATCGCCACGTTCCCGAGCGCTCCGGAGCTGCAGGCGGCGGTCGCGTCCGCGCCGCTCGAGCGGCTGATGGTCGAGACCGACGCCCCGTGGCTGACGCCGGTCCCGCACCGCGGTCAGCGCAACCGGTCGGTGCACGTGCGACTCGTCGGTGAACAGGTGGCGCGCCTGCAGGACCGGCCCGTCGCCGAGGTCGCTGCCGCCACCACCGCGGCGGCCATCCGGTTCTACGGGCTCGACGTCGGATCGAACGGTGCCGATTCGAACGGTGCCGATTCGAACGGCGCCGATTCGACCGGTGCCGATGCCTGACGGCGGTGACGAGCCGGGCCGCACGGGGCTCGACGTCGTCGCCGGACTCCCGCTGTCGCCCCGCATCCTCGTGGCGCTCGGTGCCACGGTGATCGCCCTGATCGTGCTCGGAGTGGTGTCCCTGACGGGAGGCTCCGGGGACGACCGGACCGACTCGACGACCACGACGGTGACGACGTCGCCGACCGTGCCCGTGCCCGCGGGTCCGCCCCGCTCGATCGACCTGCAGCCCGACTGGTACCAGAAGGGGCACAGCCTCTACTCCGAGCGCGGCCCCACGCCGACCGTGTCGTCCCTCCCGCCGACCACCGAGGAGTCCGAATCGGGGGGCGGCAGTTCGAGCGGCAGCTCGGGTTCGAGCGGTTCCGGCTCGGATGGGGGCACGGGCCGCGGGCAGGGTTCGGGTTCGGGTTCGTCGAACGGCACGACGTGAGCCTGCTCGGCGCCGGCGAGATCCGGTCGCTGCTGGAGCAGCACGGGCTGGCGGCCCGACGATCGCTCGGGCAGAACTTCGTCGCGGATCCCGCGCTCGTGGAACGCATCGCCGCGCTCGCCGAGGTGGGACCGGACCGCCCGGCTCTGGAGATCGGGCCCGGTCTCGGGTCCCTCACGCTGGCGCTCGCGGCCCGGGGTGGCCGGGTGCTGGCGGTCGAACTCGACGACGGTCTGGCTGCGCTGCTGCCCGAGACGCTGGAACGGCATCTCGGCGACTCGGCAGAGCACGTCACGGTTCGGCGGGGTGACGCGCTGCGACTCGACTGGCCGACGGTGCTCGACGAGCAGGGCGACGGACCGGGCGGGGACACGTGGACCGTCGTCGCGAACCTGCCGTACAACGTGGCCGTCCCGGTGATCATCCGGCTGCTGTCGAGTGCACCGCAGGTCGGGCGACTCGTGGTGATGGTCCAGCACGAGGTGGCCGACCGGCTGGCGGCGCGCCCGGGCGGCCGCACCATCGGCGTGCCGACCATCAAGGTCGGCTGGTACGCATCGGTCCGTGTGCTGACCACCGTTCCGCCCGAGGTCTTCATCCCCCGGCCGCGTGTGCAGTCGGCGGTCGTGTCGATCGACCGACGTGATCCGCCGAGCCACCGGGTCGAGCCGGCTGCGGTGTTCGAGCTCGTCGACCGGGCGTACGGCCAGCGCCGCAAGATGCTGCGCTCGACCCTCGGTGCGCTCGTGTCGACCGAGGCCTTCGCGGCCGCCGGCATCGAGCCGACGACCCGACCGGAACAGCTCGACGTCGCCGACTGGGCCCGCCTCGCCGAGGCCGTCGCCGCCGTCGGTGTGGATCCCACGTCGTAGGCTCCCCGCCGTGTCCGAGGTCCCCGCACCGGTCGAACTGGTCGCACCGGCGAAGCTGACGGTGTCCCTGCGGGTCACCGGCGTGCGGGCGGACGGCTACCACCTGATTGACGCCGAGATGGTGAGCCTCGATCTGGTCGACGAGCTCTCGGTGGACCCCACCGGCGACGAACTGCTCGTCGACACCGCTGGCGACGTGCAGGCCGGTCGTCCCGACGACCTGGTGCAGCGGGCGCTCGAGTCGGTGGGGCGCACCGCATCGGTGGTGCTGCGCAAGCGCATTCCGGCGGGCGCCGGTCTGGGTGGTGGGAGCTCGGATGCCGCGGCGGTCCTGCGGTGGGCCGGGGTCACATCCCTCGAGCACGCGGTGCAACTCGGCGCCGACGTCCCGTTCTGCCTGCGCGGCGGCCGCGCCCGGGTCGGCGGGATCGGCGAGGTGGTCGAACCGCTGCCGTTCGAGCCGCGCACGTACACACTCTGGACGCCACCGGTGCACTGCTCGACGCCCGTCGTGTACCGGATGTGGGACGAACTCGGTGGTCCGGTGGGGGAGGCCGGCAACGATCTGGAGCCGGCGGCGCTCGCGGCCTTCCCGGAACTCGCCGCCTACCGGGACGAACTGGCCGGGATCACCGGTGTCCGCCCGCGGCTCGCGGGAAGTGGGTCGACGTGGTTCGTCGAGGGTGCGTTCCCGGGTGGCGACCGTCGAGTGGTGCGGACGCAGCCGTCGCTCGGCTGAGCGCGGGAACTACTTGCCGCGGGCGCGGCGCTGGTGGCGCGTGCGGCGCAGGAGCTTCTTGTGCTTCTTCTTGCGCATCCGCTTACGGCGCTTCTTGATCAGTGAACCCATGGCGGCGACACACTAGGCCGCGATCGGCGCCGCGGGCCAAGTCGGGAGCGATTCGTTCCGGCCGGTGCGGGTCCTCAGGGCGAGGTTTCGTGCGGGGAACCCCCTCGGTACACTCGCAGTCCGGGGCTGGGGCGCCTGGACGAGGAGTGTGGCGGGTGACGACACCCATGCGGACGTCGACGGATCTGGTCTCCCAGGGACCGGATGCGGTCGGCGGAGAGGAACGACGCCAGACGCTGCGGCTGTCGCGGGTTCAGGCGATCATCGTGGCCGTCTCGGCGCTCGTCACCGCGGCGCTCGCGATCGTGCTGATCCAGAGCATTCCGCCCGTCTACCAGACGTCCCGCTCGGTCATCGTCCTGTCCGGGGCGAACCCCAACGACAACGATGTGCTCTCCCGTGCCCTCGAGGCGATCATCACCTCCAAGGGCCTGGCCGCCGAGATCAAGCGGCGCGGCAACCTCGACATGTCGATCGACGAGATCGCCGGGATGATCAGCGCGAGTCGTCAGCCCGAGTCGCCGTACATGGACGTGATCTCGTCGAGTCCGTCGCAGGAGAAGTCGGAGCTGGTCTCGGCGCAGATCATCCCGGCGCTGCGTGATGTCTTCGACGCCAACCAGCGCGAGATCCCGGTCGAACAGCGCATCGCCGGCCCGATCTTCCAGGAGGTCTTCGCCAAGCCGCTGCAGCAGACCTCGACGATCCCGCTGTGGTTCGGTGCGGTGTTCGGCGCGCTCCTCGGGGGGCTCGTCCCGTACCTGTTCTTCATCTACCGGAACCTGCGCAAGCCGGTGGTCAACTCCGCCCAGGACGTCACCGAGGCCATCGACCTGCCCATCCTGGTGAAGCTGCCAGCGCTGAGCGGCCGTGGACGCAACCCGCAGGACGCGGTGGCCGGCGTGATCGCCGCCGTGGAACGCCTGAGTCTGAACGAGCCGATCCACCGGCTCGTGCTCGTCGGCGCCGACGACGGCGGGGACCGGGCGCAGCTGGCGCTCGCGCTCGCCTGCGTCATCGCCCGGAGCTTCGGTCAGCCGGTGGCGCTCGTCGACGCCGACCTGGAGTCCGGCGTGCTCACCGATCTGGTGCGGGCCGAGGACGTCGCCGGTCTCGCCGAGTGCCTCTCGGGCCAGCTCGATCCGAACGCCGCCCTGTTGAACCTCACCGAGGACCAGCTCCCGAGCGGTCTCGCGGACCTCGAGGTCCCCAACGGCATGGTGCGTTTCCTGGGTGCCGGTGTCGACCGCAGCCGCAACATCCTGCGCATGCGCTCGTCGTTCAACCGGGTGCTCGACGGCATGGCGGGTCGCTACGTCGTGATCATCAACGGTCCCAAGGTGCCGGGCCCGGTCCCGACCTCGCAGCTGCTGTCGCTCGCCGACGCGACGCTGATGGTTGTGGCCGAGGGGCAGACCAGCCTGACCGATGCCCGGTCGGCGGGCGACACCCTGCGCTCGTTCAGCAACGGCCCCGCAGGGGTCGTGGTCCTCCGCCGCTAGCGCGTTGAGCACCGAGGGAGAGGACGGCGGGCCGGTCGAACCGGTGCGCCCGGCGCACGGCGACGATCCCGTCGACCTGACGACGCTCGACGAGCAGTCCGGCGGCAACGACGGCCAGTCGCTCGGGACGACGGCGAGCCGCGGGTTCCTGTGGGCCAACGTCGGCATCGTGACGCGCTACGTCACGGCGCTGGTCATGGCGGCGATTCTCGCCCGGGTGCTCCCTGTCGAGGACTACGCGGTGATGGTCACGCTGCTGTTGTTGAGCTTCTACTTCGACAACGCCCTCGATCTCGGCATGGGTGCGGCGCTCGTGTACGAGCAGGAGGAGGGCGTCACCCACCGGGTGCAGGTCGCGTTCACCGCCAACGTCGGCCTGGGGTTCGTGCTCGGGTGTCTGGCGTTCTTCGGGGCGCCGCTCATCGGCGACTACTTCCAGGCCGAGGCGTTCGTGCCGGTGTTCCGGACGTTCGCGGTGGTCGTCGTGCTCTCGGCGCTCAACACCGTCCCGTGGTCGTTGTTCATGCGGAACATGGACTTCCGTCGTCGGTCGGTGGTCGAGGTCTGTCGCGACGTGACCCGCTTCGTGCTGACGGTCGGCCTCGCGTTCGCCGGACTCGGGGCGTGGGCCGTCGTCTACGGACTCATCGCGTCGAAGTTCGTGGAACTCGTGCTGACCTGGTGGTTCCTGCGGTTCCGCCCGCTGATCCGCTGGGACCTGCCGGTGGTCAAGCAGCTCTTCGCGTACGCCTGGCGCGTCGCGGGCAACCGGGTGCTCGGCGTGCTGGCGCTGAACGGCGACTACTTCGTGGTCGGGAACCGCAACAACGCCGAGTACCCCGTCTACTACCAGGCGTTCCGCCTGCCGGAGTTCGTCCTCGGCGCACAGCTCAACGGGCTGTCGGCGGTCCTGTTCCCGATGTTCGCCCGGATCCGCGAGGACGGACCCGATGCCCTGCGGGAGGGCATGTACAAGTCGCTGCGCATCGTCGCGCTGTTCTCGTTCCCCGTCGGCATCGGGCTCGCACTGGTGTCGCGGGACGCGTTCACGATCCTCTACGGCGACCCGAGCGAGGTCGGCATCCGGACGATGGAGGTGATCGCGCTCGCAGGCGCGGTGACGGGACTCGGGTTCGCCACCGGCGACCTGCTCATGGCCATCAACCGCCCCGGTGTGCTCCTGCGCATCAACGGCGTCATGGTGCCGCTGATGCTGGTCGCCATGTGGTTCGTCGCCCCCGCGGGTGTCGTCTGGGTGGCCACCGTCCACCTGGTGACGCAGATCGTGTTCATCGCGGTCCGTCAGGGTGTCGTCGACCACATCATCGGGGCGAGCGGTCGGATCGCGCTGCAGTGCATCCTGCCGGGGCTCGCCGTCGCCGTCTTCGTCCTCGCTGCCGGCCTGCCGGTGCGGTTGGCGACGAGTGGTGGGTGGCTGTCGCTGATCGCGATCTGCGCGGCCGGCGCCGCCGGTGGCCTGCTGGCGCTGGCCGTCGTGCCACCGGCGCGACGAGAACTGTTCGGCGTCGTCGCCAAGGTGCGTGGCGCCTGAACGGGTCAGCTCATCGGGTCAGCTCATCGGGACGGTGTGCCGTCGCCGGCTGGTCCGTCGTCGGCTGGCCCGTCGTCGGTGATTCCGTCGTCGG
>CAJBIS010000185.1 GCA_903953195.1 uncultured Actinomycetes bacterium | reverse complement strand
GTCGTAGACGGGGTAGGCCTTCGGCATGCGCACCACGTAGCCCGCCTCGACGGCTGCGGGCTCGACCAGTCCGAGCGCCGCCAGCTCGCGGGTTGCCTGCGCGACCAGGTCCTCGTCGGACTTGGTCCACATGCCGTCGCCCTCGAAGACGAAGTACTCGAGGCCGAGACAGGTCCGGCCATCCTTCACCAGGTACGGCGACCACGATCCGAAGTTCTGGATGCGGCCGACCTCGACCTCGGGGGAGTGGATGTAGATCCAGTTGTCGGGGAACCCGTCCGCCTCGGGGACGACGAGCGCGACGGTGAGGAAGTCCCGGAACCCCAGGCCGTTGGCGGCAGCGACGACCTCGGCGGGGGGTGGCGGGTCGAGCGCCCTGGCCAGATGGGCGAACGGCATCGTCGAGATGATCTCGTCGGCGGGGTAGTCGATCTCGTTGCCGTCACCGTCGACCGCGACGACCGCCGTCGCACCGTGGTCGTCCCGACGGATCGACGTGACCTGCCGGTCGAACTCCAGCTCGGAACCTGCGGCGGTGACGAGCTCGGCGCAGCGTTCCCACATCATGCCGGGGCCGTACTTCGGGTACTGGAACTCCTCGATGAGGCTCGTGACCTGGCGGGACTTGTCGGCGCGGCGTCCGAACAGCCGTGAGCGGATCGGCTCCCAGACCGCGTGCCAGAGCGACATGCCCTTGATGCGCTGCGCGCCGAAGTCGGCGGAGAGTTCCGACGGGTCCACGCCCCACACCTTGATGTTGTAGGTCCGGAAGAAGTGCTCGTAGAGACGGCGGCCGTAGTCGGCGACGACGTAGCCCTCGAGGGTGCTCTGATCCTTGGGCGGCCGCACCTTGGCCGCCAGGTACGACACGACACAGCGCACGGCCTCGACGAAGCCGAGGTTCCGCAGGGCGTTCAGCGGCTTGATCGGGTAGTCGTAGTACTTGCCCTGGTAGAAGATCCGGCTCATCCGAGGACGCTGGAGGAACTCGTCGTCGGCGAGGATCTCGTGCCACAGCGCCTCCACCGGCTGCACCTTGGTGAAGAACCGGTGCCCGCCGATGTCGAACTTCCACCCGTCTCGTTGCGCGGTCTGCGAGATGCCGCCCACCACGTCGGTGGCCTCGAGGACGGTGCTCGTCACGCCCGCCTTGGCGAGCTGGTAGGCGGCGGTGAGGCCGGCGGGCCCGGCGCCGATGACGACGACGCGCGGCGACCCATCGGGCTCGGGGGCGGGGGAGTGAGGTTCGAGCGACGTGGTCATGACGGAGTGGCCGACGTGCGGTCGGACGCCTGAGAACCTACTCCCTCCGGGACCCGGCTCAGGTGACACCCGCCGGATCCGAGCCGATCTGGCACCGGCGGATCGCCAGGATCTGGTCGGTTCGGAAGCTCGCCATGCGGACCGACCAGCAGTCGATGCCACGCCGACCCTCGGTGCGGAAGAAGGTCGTCATGGACTGCTCCTGTTGGTAGGCATCGGCGCCCGTGACGTGCTCGCGGCTGCCGTCACGCAGGGTGATGTCGAAGCTCACCGGGCTCGGCGCAGCGCCGGGGGTCAGCCGGATCGGGGTGATGGATGCGGTGTCGAGGGCCATGGGTGCACCGTACGACGGCCCGTCTGTGGATCGATAGAGCCGTAACCCTGTGGATGGGCGACGTCGAGCTGGGGAGCGTCTGTTGAACGTCGCGGTCCGGCAGTGGATCGACGGCGATCGTCGGTGGTCGGTGAGGGGACCGTCGTCACGTCGGGCCGACGGACACGCGAGACTGTGGCGGTGAGCGATGTGCACGAGTCCGACGAGACCTGCCCGCGGTGTGGCGCGGCGTCGACCGAGGAGTTCTACGGCCCCTGCGCCACGTGTCGAACCGCACTCCGCGACGCGTACGCGGGC
>CAJBIS010000184.1 GCA_903953195.1 uncultured Actinomycetes bacterium | reverse complement strand
TGGCTCGAGGTCGGCGGCTGCGGCATGGTGCATCCGAACGTGTTGCGGGCCTGCGGGCTCGACCCCGAGGAGTGGTCGGGCTTCGCGTTCGGCTTCGGCATCGACCGGCTGGCCAAGATTCGCCACCACGTCGACGACCTGCGCGAGTTCATCTCGAACGACATGCGCTTCCTGGAGCAGTTGTGAGGCGGGTCATCGCCGGTCCCGGCCGAGGCAGGTGGGTGGCGTGAAGCTGAGTCTGAACTGGCTGCGAGAGTTCGCGCCGCTCGTCGGCGACGCCGACGAGATCGCCGACGAGTTGTCCGATCTGGGTCTCGAGGTCGAGTCGCAGGAGGCCACGGGCGTGGTGCCCGACGGTGTCGTCGTCGCGCAGGTGATCGAGGTGCGACCGCACCCGGACGCCGATCGCATCCGGCTCGTCGACGTCGACCTGGGCGACGGTGAGGCCCTGCAGATCTGCTGCGGCGCCACCAACATGGCCGCCGGCGACCGGGTGGCGCTCGCGACGATCGGCACGACCATGCCGGACGGCATGCAGATCGCGAAGCGCAAGCTGCGTGGTGAGGTGAGCAACGGGATGCTGTGCTCATCCCGCGAGCTCGGACTCGGCGACGACCACGCCGGCATCCTGATCCTCGACGGTGAGCCGACGCCCGGTGCGGCGCTCTCCGATGCCCTCGCCGTCACGCCCGATGTCGTCATCGAGGTCGACGTCCTGCCCAACCGGCCCGATGCGCTCAGCATGGCCGGCGTGGCCCGCGATCTGGCGGCTCGCCAGGGTGTGGTCTTCACCCGACCCGACGCCACGCTCACGCCGGAGGCGGGGGAGTTGGACGGGGCGTCGGTCCGCATCGACGACCCGGCGCTGTGCGGTCGGTTCCTGGCGGTCGTGCTCGACGACGTGACCGTGGGGCCGTCGCCGTCGTGGTTGGCCGACCGGCTCGCGGCTGCGGGCATGCGGCCCATCAACAACGTCGTCGACGTCTCGAACTACGTGATGCTCGAACTGGGCCAGCCCAACCACGCGTTCGATCTGGCCACCGTGCCGGGTGGTGCGCTCGGCGTGCGTCGGGCCCGTGACGGCGAGACGCTCGTGACGCTCGACGAGGTCGATCGCTCACTCGATGCCGCCGACGGCGTGATCGTCGACCGCGACGACCGGGCGCTCGCGCTCGCGGGCGTGATGGGCGGGGCGTCCACCGAGATCTCGGCGTCGACGACGAGTGTGCTCGTCGAGTTCGCCTGGTGGGACCCGGACGCGGTTGGCGCCACGGCCGCCCACCACAACCTGCACTCCGAGGCGTCGCTGCGCTTCAAGCGCGGGGTCGACCCGCAGCTCGCGCCCGTCGCCGCGGCCCGCTTCGCCGAACTGCTCGCCGACGTCGCCGGCGCGACGCTGCGCCCGGGGGTGGCCGAGGCCCTCGGCGACCTGCCCGGTGCGACCGCCATCACGCTCCGCCCGGCGCGCGTCACCGCCGTGCTCGGTGACACCTTCGAACGTGACCGGATCGTCGACCTGCTCGAACCGATGGGGTTCGTGTGCGCGATCGACGACGGCAGTGGCGACGACGACAGTGGCGACGGCGATGCGCTGCGCGTCGACGTGCCCTCGTGGCGACCCGACTGCACCAGCGAGATCGACCTCGTCGAGGAGGTCGGGCGCATGCACGGCCTGTCGCGTCTGCCTCGCACCGTGCCGGTCATCGCCCAGGCCGGTGGCCTCTCGCCGGCGCAGACGACCCGTCGGGCGCTGCGCCACACCCTGCTCGGCGCCGGTGTGTGCGAGGCCATGCCCATGCCGTTCCTCGCCCCCGGCGACCTGGAGCGCTGCAACCTGCCGGCGGTGGGGCTCGCGCTCGCGAACCCGTTGGCCGCCGAGGAGTCGATCCTGCGCACGTCGCTGCTGCCCGGCCTGCTGGCCTCGGTCGCGCACAACGCCAAGCACCGGTGGCCCGGTGTCTGGCTCTACGAGATCGGCAACGTCTTCGAGCTGGGTCGCGGCGTCATCGCACAACGCGACGCGTCCTCGGCCGCCGGACGGGTCCTCGACGGCGAGCGCGAACACCTGGCCGTCGTGCTGGCGGGGGAGACCGCTCCCGCCGCCGTGCGCATGTTGGACGTGCTGGTGACGACGGCCGGTGTGTCGCCGATGATCGTGCGCAACGAGGTGATCGACGGACTGCACCCGGGCCGTGGCGCCATCGTCGAGATCGCCGGCGTCGAGTGCGGCACGGTCGGCGAGGTGCACCCGGAGGTGCTGAGTCGCTGGGGGATCGAGGAGTCGGTCGCGTGGCTGCAGTTGGACCTGTCGGTCCTGCTGTCGCTCCCGGCGCCGCCGCGTCTCGCCCGACCGGTCAGCCGCTATCCGTCGACCGACGTCGACTTCGCCTTCGTGGTCGGTGATGCCGTCCCGGCCGCTGCGGTCCGGGCGACGGTGCGCGCCGCCGGCGGCGATCTGGTGCAGCGGGTCGAGCTGTTCGACGTGTTCCGCTCCGACGCGCTCGGCCCGGATCGGCGCAGCCTGGCGTTCAGCGTCCGGTTCCAGGCGCCGGACCGCACGCTCACCGACGTCGAGGTGGCCGAGCGACGTGATGCGATCATCGCCGAGGTGTCCGCCACCCACGACGCCGTCCTGCGGGCCTGACACGGGTGCCCATGTCGGGCGCATAGAATTGCACACATCTGCATGATCTTGCGCTAGGGTGTCCGACGTGGCCACCATCGGG
>CAJBIS010000183.1 GCA_903953195.1 uncultured Actinomycetes bacterium | reverse complement strand
TCTTCCAACATGGGTCTGCTCGACGGCAAGGTCGCCATCGTCACCGGCGCCGGTCACGGCATCGGCCGGGGTCACGCACTCGAACTGGCGCGTCAGGGCGCAGCGGTCGTCGTCAACGACCTCGGCGGCTCCGTCAAGGGTGAGGGCACCGGCCGCGACGCCGACCTCACCGTCGACATCATCACCTCGCGTGGCGGCACCGCAGCGGCGAACTACGCAGATGTGTCCGATGAGGCGCAGTCCGGCGAGATGATCGCCCAGGCGGTCGACCAGTTCGGCCGGCTCGACATCCTGGTCAACAACGCCGGCATCGTCCGCGACGGATCGATCTTCAACATGTCGGTCGACGACTTCGACGCCGTCATCAAGGTGCACCTGCGCGGCACCTGGCTGCCGTGCAAGCACGCCGCCGTGCACTGGCGTGCGGTCAACAAGGAGACCGGGCTGCCGGTCAACGGCCGGATCATCAACACCGTGTCGGGCGCCGGACTGACCGGCAACTTCGGGCAGTCCAACTACGCGCCCGCCAAGGCCGCGATCGCCAGCCTCACGCAGACGCTCAGTCTCGAGCTCTACAAGGCCGGTGTGACCGTGAACGCGATCGGCCCGGCGGCGGCCACCCGCATCACTGCGACGATGCCGAACGCCCCGTCGGTGATCGAGCCCGACGAGATCCCCGAGGACGAGTGGAATCCGATGGATCCGGCAGTGTCCTCGCCGGTCGTCGCGTGGCTCGCGTCCGACGAGGCCGACCACGTCACCGGTCAGATCATCCGGGCCGTCGGCGAGAACATCATCCTGATGGAGGGCTGGAGCGACGGCGCGACGCTGAACAACGGCGGCAGGCGTTGGGACGCGACGCGGCTCGGCCAGCAGTTCGCGACCGACGTGTTCCACACCCGCGCACCGGGCCTTCGCTACTGAGTCGCCCCGGGCCATCCCGATCCGGGGCACCCTCGCCCGCGTAGGATCGGGGGATGCCTGACAGCCGAGCAGGTCGGGACGCGCCCGCCGTCAGCGATGCCGACACGCCCCGGCGTCGTCGCCCCACCTCGACGTCCAGCTTCGGCGTGTCGCGTCGCGAGTCCCACGACGCCTCCGACTTCTACTCGCGCTTCGCCGCGCCCGAGATCGACGATCGCAGCATGCCGGCACCGGCGGACGTGTCGGATCGGGCCGTCGACGACATCTACTGCGGCGATGCCCGCGACATGACCAAGGTCGCCGACGACAGCGTGGCGCTCGTCGTCACGTCGCCGCCGTACTTCGCGGGCAAGGCCTACGAGACGGAGCTCGGCGAGGGCCACGTCCCTGCGTCGTACCTCGAGTACCTCGACATGCTCACCGACGTGTTCGCCGAGTGCGTCAGGACACTGGAGCCGGGCGGTCGCATCGCCGTCAACGTCGCCAACCTGGGGCGTCGGCCGTACCGGTCGCTGGCCGCGGACGTGACCGCGATCCTGCAGGACCGGCTGAGGCTGCTGCTGCGCGGCGAGATCATCTGGCAGAAGCAGCGGGGTTCGGCCGGGAGTTGCGCCTGGGGCTCGTTCCAACGCCCCGGCAACCCGGTGCTCCGTGACCTGACCGAACGGGTCGTCGTCGCGTCGAAGGGCCGGTTCGACCGCGCGCTGCCGGCGGCCCGCCGGCGCGATGCCGGTCTGCCGTGGGAGTCGTCGCTCGAACGCGACGAGTTCATGGACGCGACCCTGGACCTGTGGGAGCTGCCGGCCGAGTCGGCGACGCGCGTCGGGCACCCGGCACCGTTCCCGGTGGCGCTGCCCGAGCGCTGCATCCATCTCTACACGTACGTGGGAGACCTGGTCCTCGATCCGTTCATGGGATCGGGCTCGACCGCGGTGGCTGCTGTCCGCACCGGTCGTCACTTCGTCGGGTACGACACCGATCAGCAGTACGTCGATGCCGCCCGGGAGCGTGTCCGTGTCGAGCAGGCGGCGGTGTCGTCCGTGTCGTCGTTCGCCGTCGATCTGCGCAGTGATGACCCGCCCGTGGCACTCGACGACGCCCGGCGACGCGGGGTGTCGGTGCGCGAGTGCGCTCGCCTGGTCGTCGAGGCCGCAGGTGGCACCGAGGTCCAGACCGACGTCGCCGTCGGCCACGGGCTCAACGTCGATCTCGAGGCCACCGTGCCGTCGGGTCGGCGAGTGCGGTTCGTCGTCTGCGGTGCCTACTCCGCGACCCGGACCGGACTGCGGCGCAGCGAGACGCTGCTGCGAACCGTCGGCGTGGCCACCGTCTCGGGTGCGCTCGCGCCCGACGTCCCGGTCGTCGTGCTCGCCGTCGGCGTCCCGGCATCGGGGACGGCGCTCGGCGGTCTGCTCGGCGCAGCTCGTTCCTCGGGCGCCGTCGCCGCCGTGATCGACCTCGACGACGCCGATCCTGTGGGAGCGCTCGCAGCGGCGCTCGCAGGCCTCCCGACCTCGTGACGGATCGGTCAACGGCCGCTCCGACGTCCGGGACCGGCGACATCCTCGACGTCGTCGAGGAGCCGATGCCGACGGTCGCCGCGGTGCCCGGCCTGCGCGTGCTCCACCGCAGCACGAATCTCCGTGGGCGGATCCGGTCGTTCGGTGGTGACCAGGTGGTCGTCGAGGACGCGAAGGGCGCCCGGCACCGGTTGCGCAACATCCCGCGAGCCTTCGCCGTCGACGGCGAGACCGTCCTGCTCGTCGCACCGGCGGCGGCCGCGGCGCCGGCCGGCCCGTCGCTGCAGGCGACGGCATCCGGCGCGCTGGTCGATCCCGATGCACCGGCGAGGGTGGCTCGGGCCTCGCGACTGTGGGTCGAGGGCGACCACGACGCCCGCCTGATCGAGCGGGTGTGGGGTGACGAGCTCCGCGATCTGGGCATCGTCGTCGAACCGCTCGGCGGGGTCGACGATCTGGCCGCGGCAGTGCGAGCGTTCGCGCCGAGCGAGGTACGTCGACTCGCCGTGCTCGTCGACCATCTGGTGCCCGGCAGCAAGGAGACCAGGCTCGCCGGCCCCGCCACCGAGGCCGGTGCACTGGTGGTCGGTCACCCGTACGTCGACGTGTGGCAGTGCGTGCGGGCGTCGTCGGTGGGGATCGCGGCGTGGCCCGAGATCCCTCGGGGCCGCGACTGGAAGCAAGGGGTCTGCGACGCCCTGGGCTGGGGCGACCCGGTGGATGGCTGGCGCAGGGTCCTCGCCGCGGTCGACACCGGTCGCGACCTCGATCCGGTGCTGTTGACGGCAGTCGAACAGGCGCTCGACCACCTGTTCGTCGGCGAGTGACCGAGCCGACGTCGCCGCAGGGCGCGGCACACGAGAACGCGGGGACGGTGGGTGCCGTGCTGGCCCGCCGCCTGTCGGAGCTCGGCGTGCGACGGATCTGGGGCCTGCGATCGAGCGAGCTCCGCGGACTCGTCCACGTTCCCGTCGAGGACGTGGATCTGGCGGTGCTGCTGGCCGATGTCGACGGCCGACTCGGAGGGGCGGACGGTGCGGGTCGTCTGGGTGCTGCGCTCGTCGCCGGCCCGATCCTGCACCTGTCGTCCGCGCCGGGAGGCCTGGCGCCGCTGCAGACCATCGGGTCGGTCGAGGAGCTGCTCGACGCGTTGATCGACCCGCCGGGACTCCGTCGGCCCGGCACGCTGGCGCTCCACCTCGACCTCGACCTGACCGCACCCGTCGCCGGGCCGGTCGGGCCGTCGACGGAACCGGAGCGGACGCCCGTCGTCACGTTGGACCCGTCGCTGGCCGGGCTGCGCATCGTCGTGCTCGCTGGACCGGGCGTCGTGCGCTCGGGGTCGATGGCGGCGCTGCGTTCGGCCAGCCGGCAGCTCGGCGCTCCGGTCGTCGCCACCTGGGGTGCCCGTGGCGTGGAGTCCTTCCAGAGCGCGTTCGACGCAGGGGTCGGGGGACTGCAGGACCGTGATCTGGAACTCGGCGGGCTCGCCTCGGCGGACGTGGTGCTCACGACCGGACTCGACCCCGATGAGGTGCCCGCCGGTGTCCTCGACTCGCTGGTGGTGCAGGACGTCGCGCCGACGCAGCTCGCGGCCCTGTGCCGCAACTGGCCGGCCACCTCGGCGTCGGAACCAGTGGACCGACCCTCGATCCGGAACGCGCTCGCGCCGGTGCTCGATCCGATGTACGAGGACGCCGGGGCGCCGTTGAGCCCGGCTCGGGCCGCGCTGCACCTGGCCGGCGCACTGCCCGACGGAGGTGTCGCCACGTCATCCCGATCACCGGTCGGGTTCTGGGTGGCTCGCACGTTCCCGACGCGGTTCGTGCACTCGCTGTGTGTGCCCGCCACCGACGCGCCGGGCACGGCGATCGCCGCGGCACTCGTTGCCGCGTTCGACGATCGTGTCGCCGTTGCCGTCGTGGACGAGCGCGACGGTCCGGCCGTCGACGCGACCTCGGCGGCGGTGGTCGATCTGGCCCGCACCCTCGACCGATCGATCCGCGTGCAGGTGTGGTCCGAGGACGGCCCGTCCCTCGATGCCGACGCCCACGTCGCGCAGGTGCGCGCCGCGCTGCGGCATTCCGGCGTCCGCATCGATGTCGTCGGCGTCCGCCTGGACGTCCCGGAGGCGTTGATCGAACTGGCGGGGGCACGTCGTCCCGGGTTCGACGGGCGGCGCGACCCGGCCTAGAACGCGTTCTCGAAATCTGGGAGCATGGAGGATCAGCCGGAGGTGCCCGGAACGCGGCGGTTCGTCGTGTGTCCGCGGTGCCGGCCGGGACGGGAGCGGTGGAGCACGTGGATCGACCAGTCGGAGCGCAGGTGACCGGGAGCGCCGGCACCGGATTGACCGAACCGCAGCGCGAGCGCCGCAGCCGGATGCGCGGCGCAGCGATCGAGCTGGCGGTCGAGGGCGGCTGGGACGGCGTGCAGATGCGCGAGGTGGCGGCCCGGTCGCAGGTCGCCCTCGGGACGCTCTACCGGTACTTCCCGTCCAAGGAGTACCTGCTGGTGTCCGTCATGCTCGACGAGATCGGTGAGCTCGCCGAGCGGCTGTCGGTCCGGCCACCCGAGGGTGACGACCCGGTCGACCGAGTGGTCGATGTGCTCCGGAGAGCCAATCGGGCGCTCCAGCGCGAGCCCCAGGTGACCGTGGCGATGATCCGGGCACTGGTGACGGGCGATGAGGTCGTCGCGCCCGTGGTCGCCGGTGTGCGCGAGGCGATGCGGGGGATCATCTCCGAGGCGCTCGGCGCGCCGACCGCGGCGCAGCGGGTGCTCGAGATCGACCTGCTCGGCGACGTCTGGCTCGCGTCGCTCGTCAGTTGGATCTCGGGCGTGGAGCCGGCGTCGTCGGTCGTCGCGAAGCTCGAGTCGGCCACACGCGTGCTGCTGGGGTGAGTCCGTTGGCTCACCGCCGGGTGAGCACGCGACCCTCCAACCCCGGCGACACCGAAGCGACCCCGGTGCCCATCGGGAGGTCGATCGTGGTCGCCTCGATCCGCCCGGCAGCGACGTCGATCGCGACCGAGTCGGCTGGAAGCGTCGTCGAACCGAGCAGTGTGATGGCGGACTCGGTGCGTCCGGCGGCGAGTTGTTCGAGGGCGAGCAGGAACGCCGGTGAGGCCGCCCGGACCGCGTCGAGGTCGACGACGGCACGGACGGTGTGCTGCTCGTGGCCCTGTTCGCCCGCCAACTCGAGCGACGCCATCTGGCCGGCCGGCGGGTCCGCTCGAAGCGCGGTCGTCGGAAACTCGAGCCGGCCCGTGAGCTGCGTGCCCGCCGGCGGTGTCCACGTGATGCCCAGACGGCGTCGCAGCTGTCCGGCGAGGGTGCCGCCGAGCGTGAGCTGCTCCTCCTGTGACCAGGCGACCACGATCGACGAGGCGTGGGCGGTGGTGCGCACGCCGACGGCGAGCGACCCGTTGCCGGCGACCTCGGCCCCGCCGAGTCGGACCGTACCGCCCTGGCCGGCCCGGACCAGGAGCTCCGTGCTGTCCGGCGTCGGTGGTGGCCCGAGCGCGTCGAGCGGGGTGTCGAGACCGATCCACGCGAGTCCGGTGTCGGCGATCCGGGCTGCGAGACCGATCGACCCGGTGGTACCGCCGGGTGTGGTCTCGTCGAGCAGCACGCCGACGAGCAGCGCCGGGACGTCGTCGGCGTCGACGGTCCACGTGCGGGTTCGTTCGGGCCCGACCCGCAGGTGTGCGCCCGCTCCGGCGGCGCTCGCGGCGGTGGCGACGCCGACGCCGGCGCTGGCGTGATCGGTGACGCTCACGCGGCGATGACCGTCGACGAGATGTTCGATGGTGACCTTCGCCCCGGCCCCGAGGCTCAGGAGTTCGACACCCCCGTGGACGTGCAGCGATCCGGTCTCGACCCGTCGTGGCAGCGGTTCGAACCGGTGGTGCGCCACGGCGCCGGTGCGATGCGGCGACGGAACGGCCGCCGTGCCGACCGACTCGCTCGCCCGGATCTGGTCGGCCGCGTGCCGGCGGAGCTGCTGGGCCCGTGACGCACACGCGAGTTCGGCGGCGCGGAGCGCG
>CAJBIS010000182.1 GCA_903953195.1 uncultured Actinomycetes bacterium | reverse complement strand
GGTCGAGCCGGGCGTCGAGGTGGTGCACGTCGCCGCTGGTCCGTCCGAGGTGCCCAAGGAGCTGCTGCCCGGCCGGGTCGCCGCGTTCGTCGACGGCGTCGCCGCCGACCTGGCCCGTCGCCCGGCCGACGTGCTGCACGCCAACTACTGGTTGTCCGCAGTGGCCGGTCACGAACTCAAGCACCGGCTCGACCTGCCGCTGGTGTCGACGTTCCACACCCTCGCCCGCGTCAAGGCCGACGCCGGTGACGTCGAGCCACAGTCGCGCATCGACGCCGAAGCCGCCGTCATCGGCTGCTGCGACGTGATCTGCGCGTCGAACACCGTGGAGTCGGATCAGCTCGTCGGCCTGTACGGCGCCGACCCGACCCGCATCGAGATCGTCCCGCCCGGAGTGGACCACGCGTTCTTCTCGCCGGGCGACCGCGTCGGCGCGCAGACGGCGCTCGGACTCGACGCCCGACCGACGGTGCTGTTCGTCGGCCGGATCCAGCCGCTCAAGGGGCTCACCGTCGCCATCGAGGCGCTCGCCCGACTGGACGACCGGTCCGCACGCCTGGTGGTCGTCGGCGGTCCGAGCGGCGCCGAGGGCGCCGCCGAGTGGAACCGGGTGCAGGCACTCGTCGACGGACTGGGGTTGCGGGAGCGCACCGAGTTCGTCGACCCGCAGCCGCACCACATGTTGTCGACCTACTACCGGGCCGCCGACGTGGTGGTGGTGCCGTCCCGGTCCGAGTCGTTCGGCCTGGTGGCGCTCGAGGCCGCGGCGTGTGGCGTTCCCGTGGTGGGTGCCGCCGTCGGTGGACTGCGCACGCTCGTCGAGCACGGCCACACCGGGTACCTGGTCGAGGGCCGAGACCCTGCCGACTTCGCCACGCGCATCGACGAGGTGCTCGCGCAGCCGGCGCGGGCGGCAGCGATGGGTCGAGCGGCGGCACAGCTGGCGCTCGGCTTCTCGTGGTCGACCACCGCAGCCCGGCTCCGCCGCCTGTACGCCGACGTCTCGTCGCGGGAGCCGGTCCGGTGTCCGTGAACGACGACGCGCCGCCCACCGACGCCGAGCTCGCCGAGGCGCAGGCCCTCATCGAGTCGTGGCTCCACCGCACGCTCGCCGACAACCCGGTGGTGCAGGCGGTCGAACGCGACGACACCACCGGCGAGCGGCGTTGGTTCCTGCGGGTCACCGGCGAGCAGAAGCCCGTCTTCTCGGTGTGGTTCCATCTGCGGCAGCGGTCGTTGCACGTCGAGACGTACGTGATGCCCGCCCCGATGGAACGTCACGGCGAGTTCTACGAGCACCTGCTCCGCCGCAACATCCGCTTCCACGGTCTGGCGTTCGCGATCGGTGACGAGGATGCGGTCTTCCTGATCGGCCAGATCCCGGTGGAGCGGATCGACGAGGCCGAGCTCGACCGGTTGCTCGGCTCCACCTACGCCTACGTCGAGCAGTGCTTCCGGCCGGCGATGCGCATCGGCTTCGGCTCCCGCTTCACGGGTTGATCCGGAGCTGAACGATCGCGGGCCGGACGGCCCGGGGCGCGGCCGTTCCGACCGGCGTACCGTTCTCCTCGGCGGGGGCCGTGCCCTTGGGGAAGCGGTCGGTCCCCGCCCGGTAGGCTCGCACCCCATGGCCTCGACCACCTCGTCCGACGCCGGTGTGTCCTCGGCGCCGTACGCCGTCGAGTTCCTCGGAGGCGGCCGGATGGGCGAGGCGCTGCTCGCCGGCCTGCTCGCCGGCGGTCACGTCGCCGTGACCGACCTCGCCGTGGTCGAGCGCGATGCCCCTCGTCGGGCGGCGCTGGCGGCCCGCCACCCCGGCCTGCACGTCGTCGAGCATCCCGTCGCCGCCCGGCTGGTGGTGGTCTGCACGAAGCCGGGTGACGTCCCGGCGGCGCTCTCGGCCGCGGCGAGCGCAGGGCTCGAACGGGTCGTGTCGATCGCCGCGGGCGTGACCACCACGTCGATCGAGGCGGTGCTCGCCCCGACGCTCGGCGCCGTCCCGGTCGTCCGGGCCATGCCGAACACCCCGGCACTCGTCGGCGCGGGGGCCACGGCCATCGCCACCGGGTCGCACGCCTCCGATGTCGACCTGGACGACGCCGAGTCACTGCTGTCACCGGCCGGGCTGGTCATCCGGGTCGACGAGTCGCTCATGGACGCGGTCACGGCCGTGTCGGGGTCCGGTCCGGCGTACGTGTTCCTGCTGGCCGAGGCCATGATCGACGCGGGCACCGCCGCCGGGCTGTCGCGCCCCGACGCCGAGGCCCTCGTCGGCCAGACGCTGCTGGGTGCCGCCCGGTTGCTGTGTGAACAGGACGACGATGCCGCGTCGCTGCGCGCCGCGGTCACCTCGCCGGGCGGGACGACCGAGGCCGCGATCGCCGTGCTCGAGGACCGCGACCTGCGGGGCTCGATGGCGGCCGCCATCGACGCCGCCGTGCGTCGGGCCGCCGAGCTCGACGTCGCGTCGCCGTCGTCACCGCCCGCCGCCGGGTCCGTCGCCGCGGGCGGGGAGTAGGTTCGAACCCACCATGACACTCCGCTACCAGCACGTGTCGTTCCTCTCGGACTACGGACGGACCGACGAGTTCGTGGGCGTCGTGCACTCGGTGCTGCACCAGATGTGCCCGGGTGTGAACGTCATCGACGTCACGCACGACGTTCCCGCCTTCGACGTGCGCGCCGGCGGACTCACGTTGGCCCGCAGCGCGCAGTACCTGGCACCCGGCGTCGTGATGGCCGTGGTCGACCCCGGGGTCGGGAGTCGCCGGCGAGCCATCGCCGTCGAGGTCGCCGGCGGTGCCGCGGTGCTCGTCGGCCCCGACAACGGGCTGCTCGCACCGGCGGTGGCGATGATCGGCGGCGCCGAGCGCGCGGTCTGGCTGAACGACCCGCAGTACCACCTCGACTCACCGGGCACGACGTTCGACGGCCGCGATGTGTTCGCCCCGGTGGCGGCGCACCTGTGTCAGGGCGTCGCGCTCGAGGAACTCGGTGAGGTGATCGACCCCGCGGGCCTCATGCCCGGTCTCATGCCGGTGGCCCGCACCGAGGACGACGGCACCGTCGCCGCCGAGGTCCTGTGGGTCGACCAGTACGGCAACGTGCAGTTGAACCTCGGTCCCGACGACCTCGATCCGCTGGGCTCCCACGTCGAGTTGGCCATCTCGGGCGCCCGCCACTCGGCGCGGCGGGCCGCGAACTTCACCGAGATCGGCGCCGGCGCCCTGGGTCTGATCACCGACAGCTACGGCATGCTCGCCGTCGCCGCCGATCGGGCGTCCGCGGCCGAGGAACTGCGGGTTGCCGCCGGTGACGAGGTGGTCGTCAGGGTCATCGACTCGCCCGACGAACCGCCCGGCGGCGGTGCCGTCGAGGTGCCCATCCGACTGGGTCGAACGGAGGCCTGACCGTGCGTCGCAACACCACCATCGCCATTGCCATCCTCCTGCTCGCCATCGTCGGCGCCGTGTTCCTGCAGTTGGTCGTCCTCGCTCCGTGAGGGGCCGGTAGGTTCTGCTCCCGTGAATCTGGCGAACATCCTCGAGGGGCATCCCGACGACTCGGTCGCGCTGATCAGTCGTGGTCGGACGACCACCTATGGGGAACTCCGCGACCAGGTGGGCCGACTCCGAGGTGGTCTGGCGGGCCTCGACCTGCAGCCCGGTGAGCGGGTGGCGATCGCGGCCGGCAACAACTGGTACTTCGTCGTCTCGTACCTGGCGATCATCGGTTCCGGTCTGATCGCGGTGCCGCTCAACCCGGCCAACCCGGCGACCGCGCTCGAACACGAACTGCGCGACGTCAGCGCCGCGGCGGCGATCATCGGACCGACGGTCCGGCCGACGTGGGAGGACGTCGACGTGTTGTCGATCGACGGCTTCCGCCACGTGATCGGCGCCGGCTTCGAGCCCGACGACGGGCACCATCTGGACGAGCTCATGGAGTCCGAACCGGTGCCGGTCGTCGACGCCGAGCCGTCGCACGAGGCGATCCTCATCTTCACCTCGGGGACGGCGGGGTCGCCGAGGCCGGCGGTCCTCACGCACGCCAACCTGGCGGCGAACATCCAGCAGGTGCTCGCGTCGCAGGCCGAACGTCAGCACGCCGACGACGTGGTCTTCGGTCTGCTGCCGATGTTCCACATCTTCGGACTGAACGTGATGCTCGGCCTGTCGCTCGCGAGCGGCTCGCAGGTGCTGTTGATCGAACGATTCGACCCGGCGTCCGCGCTCGAGGCGATCGAGCGGCACTCGGTCAGCATCATCGCCGGCCCGCCGACGATGTGGGCCGCGTTCGCCGGACTCCCCGGGCTCGGCCCGGAGGCGTTCGCCACGATCCGCACCGCGGTGTCGGGTGCGGCGAAGCTCCCCGTCGAGGTCGCCCAGGCGATGGAGGACCGGTTCGCGGTCCACGTCGACGAGGGCTACGGGCTGACCGAGGCGTCACCGGTGGTGACGTCCTCGGCCGGGACCGGTGCGCCGTTCGGCTCGGTGGGCGTGCCCGTGCCCGGCGTCGAACTCCGCATCGTCGACGAGTCCGGCGCCGACGTCCTCATCGGTGACGTCGGCAATCTGCTGGTCAAGGGGCCGAATGTGTTCGCCGGGTACTGGCACGACGACGAGGCGACGGCACGGGTGATCGTCGACGGCTGGTTGCACACCGGCGACACCGCCGTCGTCGACGACCAGGGGTTCCTCTACATCGTCGATCGAGCCAAGGACCTCATCATCGTGTCGGGGTTCAACGTCTTTCCCGCCGAGGTCGAGGACGTGCTGATGCGTCACCCGGCCGTCGAGGCGTGCGCCGTCGTCGGTGTGCCGCACCCGTACACCGGTGAGTCGGTGCGGGCGTACGTGAAGCCTCGCGACGGCAGCCCGGTCGAGGAGGACGAGATCATCGGGTTCTGCGCCGCGAACCTCGCCCGCTACAAGTGCCCGAACAAGGTCTGGTTCGTCGACGACGTGCCCCGCGGGATCACCGGCAAGGTGCTGCGCCGGTTCCTCCGCGACGCCGTCGAGGCCGACACCTCGGGCAGCTGAGTTCCCGACGCATCGGCCCGACCGGGCTCGCAGCGTTGCGTCCGACGGCTTTGTGACGCTGTGCACGAGCGCGTTACCGTCCGGTGATGGCATCCGAGGACGGCCGCCGGGCCATTCCTGACGCCGCAGTGGCCCGCCTCCCCGTGTACCACCGCTGTCTGCTCGACCTCGAGACCGAGGGTCGGGTCACCGTCTCGTCCGAGCAGCTCGCCGAGATGGCGGGCGTCAACGCCGCGAAGGTGCGCAAGGACCTCTCGCACTTCGGTTCCTACGGCACCCGGGGTGTCGGGTACGACGTCACGCAGCTGATCATCGACCTGCGACGAGAGCTGGGGCTGACCCACAACTGGCGTTGCGTGATCGTCGGTGCCGGCAACCTGGGCTCTGCGCTGGCGTCGTTCGCCGGCTTCCGGGAGCGCGGCTTCGAGGTCGTCGGCGTCGTCGACGTCGACCCGCAGCGCATCGGCCGCCAGATCGGTGGTCTGGTGGTCGGCCACGAGGACGAGCTGGCCTCGATCGTCGCGGAACGCGATGTCGCGATCGGTGTGATCGCGGTGCCGCCCGCGGCGGCCCAGGAGGCCACCGATCGCCTGGTGGAGTGCGGGGTGCGGTCGATCCTGAACTTCGCTCCCACGGTCCTCGACGCTTCGGACGAGGTGCAGATCCGCAACGTGGATCTGGCGATCGAGTTGCAGATCCTCGCCTTCCACGAGGGTCGCCGCAGCGACGACCGACCCGCCGACGCCCCGTCGCCCGCCTGAGCGCGTCGCGCTGCCGGTCCCTGATGCTGCTCAGCCTCGACGTCCGCGGCTGGCCGTGTCTCGTGGTCGGCGGGGGAGTGGTCGGCGCCCGTCGGGCGCTGCGACTCGCCGATGCGGGCGCGTCGGTCACGGTGGTCTCGCCCGATGCCGTCGACGCGATCGCGGATGCGGCCGCAGCCGGGCGGCTCGACTGGGAACGACGAGCTCACGACGGGAGTGGCATGGGTCACCTCCGACTGGTCGTTGCGGCCACCGACGACGACGCCGTCAACGCTCGAGTGGCCGCCGATGCGCCGCCCGGATGTCTCGTGTGCCGAGCCGATGACGCCGGACTCGGCGAGGTCGGGTTCCCGGCGCTCGCCGCCGACGACGGCGTCGAGGTGGCGGTGGCCAGTGCGGGCGCGGTTCCCGGGCTGTCCCGGTGGCTCGCCGAGCGGCTGGCGGACGCGTTGGACGGCGTCACGGGCCTCGACGCCGCCGGCCGGTCGCTGCTCGCCGAGCTGTTGAGCGAGATCCGGAGCGAGCGCGCACCATCGTCGGCGGCGATGGCTGCCGACCCGGATCGACCGGGCGTAGATTGGCGGTCGGGTCTGGACCGGACCATGCTGGACCCGGTCGTCCTGGACCTCATCCGATCTGGCCGTCGGGCCGAAGCGAAGGAGCGCCTGCAGGCGTGTCTGTCGTCGTCGTAGGAGCGAATCATCGAACCGCACCGCTCGATCTGCTCGAGCGGATGTCCATCGACGCGGAACGACTCCCGAAGCTGCTGCACGCCATCGATGACGGCGAGCACACCTCTGAGGTGGTCGTGATCTCGACCTGCAACCGCACCGAGGTGTACCTGGTGGCGGAGCGCTTCCACGGCGCCTACCAGGAGGTGCGCGACTTCTTCGCGGACCTCACGTTCCTCCCGCCCGAGCAGTTCGCCGACAGCCTCTACGTCCACTACGACGAGCAGGCCATCCGTCATCTCTTCGAGGTGGCGGCGGGGCTCGACTCGGCGGTGCCGGGCGAGCACGAGGTGCTCGGACAGGTGCGCACCGCATGGGAGACGGCCATGGCCGAGGGCACGTCGCGCCGCAACCTCAACCTGTTGTTCCGCCACGCGCTCGAGGTCGGCAAGCGCGCCCGGTCCGAGACGGCGATCGCCCAGAGCGTCACGTCGGTCTCGCAGGCGGCGGTCGTGCTCGCCGAGCGCCGCCTCGGGTCGCTCGACGGTCGCGCCGCACTGCTGGTGGGTGCCGGTTCGATGGGCCGAGCCGTCGCGGCGTTCCTGATCGACGCCGGCGTGGAGTCGTTGGTGCTGGCCAACCGGACGGTCGAGGCCGCCCGCGACGTGCTCGACACCGTGCTCGACGACACCGACTCGTCGCTGCCGTGCGACGCCGTGTCACTCGACGACGTCGAGGCGCACCTCGGTGCCGTGGATCTCGTGATCACCGCCACGGGCGCCGGTTCCGCCGTCATCCGGGCCGAGCAGGTCGAGGCCTCGCTCACCGACCGCCGCGCTCCGCTGCTGGTCGTCGACATCGGCGTACCCCGTGACGTCGAGCCGAGCGTCGCCGACCTCGACGGCGTCGAGCTCCTCGACATGCAGACCGTGGCCGCGCTGACCGAGGCGAGCCTTGCCGAGCGCCGACGTGAGGTGACTGCGGTCCGGGTGATCGTCGACGACGAGCTGCAGCGCTTCGCCGCCGTGTCGAACGCCCGTGAGGTCGATCCGGTCGTCACCGCGCTGCGTCAGCGGGCCGACGACCTGCGCGTCGGCGAACTCACGCGACATGCGTCGCGGCTCGCGGGACTCGACGCCGAACAGCGGGCCTCGGTGGAGCACCTGACCCGCTCGCTCGTCGCCAAGTTGCTGCACGACCCGACGGTGCGTCTGAAGGATGCCGCCGGATCGTCGCGCGGTGACCGCCTGGCCGAGTCGATCCGGGATCTCTTCGACCTCCCGGACGACGCCCGGGGCGACGCCGGAGCGGATCCGCTCGACCCCGACCGGCTGGACTGAACGACTCGTGGGCGGCGACGCACTGCGCATCGCCACCAGGGAGTCGCCACTGGCGCTGTGGCAGGCCCGGCACGTGGCGGGTCGACTGCGCGACGTCCATGGTGCCCTGGAGGTCGAACTCGTCCCGATGACGACCGAGGGCGACCGGCGCACCGACGTCCCCCTGTCGGAGATCGGCGGCAAGGGGGTGTTCGCCAAGGAGGTCCAGACGGCAGCGAGCTGACGGTCGGGGATACGGCCGGTGTCGCTGTCGCATCGGCCGACGGTCGCATCGAGCTCTTCGCCCGCAGCGGTACCGTG
>CAJBIS010000181.1 GCA_903953195.1 uncultured Actinomycetes bacterium | reverse complement strand
GGACCTCGACGCTCGCCTGCCCTCCGTCGGGTTGGCGAACGGCGACCGTGTCACCGACGGCCTCGACGAGTGGCGACTCTGCTCCGGCAGCGACGCTGAGCAGCACGCCCTCGGCCCAGCCGGCGGCGCGCAGGTGCAACGACGTCGGGGGTCCGGCGACGTCGACCTCGATCACGTCCACGCCGGGCGCCGCCAGACGGATCGCCTCGGCGACGCCGTCGGTGCGGGCCACGCGCACCTCACCGGTTCCGTCGGCGCGCATCCCGCCGGCGACCGGAGGCCGCTTGGCACTGCGACGGGCACAGTCCTCGCGCGACCAGCGGGCCTCGACCGGCCGCCCCAGTTCGTTGGCGAGCCCGCGTGCCGCGGCCGGGACCGGGCTGGTGCGTTTGCCGCCGAAGGCCCCGCCGTTGGCGGCGGGCGACGAGGGATCACCCCCGGGCTCGCACCACGAGCCGTCCGGTTCCAAGTAGGCCGGGTCGACCCACGACGTCTGCAGTCGTGCCGCCCACTCGCCCGGCGGGAGCGTGATCGGCGGCACCGCGTCGAGCGTGCTGCGCCGACCCTGCACGACACCCGCCGCAACCCGCGCCGAGGCCACGTCCTCGCCCGTGACCCACTCGGGGCCGTCGGCGGAGCGGCTCGGCAACGCGACCAGGGTGCCCTCCGGAACGGTGTCGCTCGAGAAACCCGCGGCCCCGAGCACGACGTCTCGCCCGACGCGCTGAGGTGCGCCGAGTTCCATCGTCGCCCGACGCGCGCCGGCGGCCGCGTCACGATCACCCGCGCCGACCAGGTCGCCGGCACCCGACACCAGTTCGGCCGCCTCGACGATCGTCTGCCAGCCGGTGCACCGGCACAGGTGCGCCGAGAGCGCACGATCAACGGCGATCCGGTCGGTCGCAGCATCGGGCGTCCGGGACCGCAGTCCCTCGAGCCGGACGATGATCCCGGGAGTACAGAACCCGCACTGACTCGCCCCCACCTGCGTGAACGCGTCGGCCCACCGGTCGCGTACCTCGGGTGCGAACCCCTCGAGCGTCGTGATCTCGCGATCGGCCACCCGTCGCAGCGGCGTCACGCACGCGACCCGCGGCGCACCGTCGACGAGCACCGTGCAACAACCGCACTGGCCCTGGGGCGCGCAGCCGTCCTTGGCCGAGCGGACCCCGATGGCACGGAGCGCGTCGAGCAACGTGCCGTCGCGCTCCTCGACGTCGTGATCGACTCCGTTCACCCGCATCGCGGCACCCACATGGTCGTGCTCCTCATGTCCGCCGATGGTCGCAGCGATCACCCGACGTGACCCCGGGACGGTACCGTCCCGTGACGTGACCACGAATCCGGAGCGACGGACCTCGGCCTCCCGGCGGGCGTTCCTGGGTGGCGGGGCGCTCGCGCTCGGAGCCGCGGCTGCCGTCAGTGTCGGCGCGTGCAGTGCACAGGACACGCCGACGGTCGAGACGGGTGAGGCGTCCCTCGGCGCGCTCCGGCTGGTCCCGGCGTTCCCCGTCGGCGTGCCCTACGTCGCCACCGGCGTGACCACCCGCTTGCCGTGGCAGATCGCACAGGGTGACGGCTCCCTGCTCGACCGCATCGACGGACCGGTGCGATTCACCGTGCTGCGCGACGGCGAGACCGTCGGCGCCCCCATCGAGGTGCGGGCCCGGACCGAGGGCCTCACGCGGGCCTACCTGCCGCTGCTGACGACGTTCCCCGACGCGCTGACCTACGAGATCGTCGCCGAGGTCGAGGGGGCCGAACTCCGCAGCCGGTTGCAGGCCTACGACCCCGCAGTGGTGCAGACACCGCAGGTCGGCGGCCGGTTGCCGGTCGTCGCCACGCCCACCGTGGACAACACGCTCGATGTCGACCCGATCTGCACCCTGTCGCCGCGGTGTCCCTACCATGCGACCTCGCTCGACGCCGCGGTGCAGTCCGGCGCACCGGTGGCGATCATCGTGGGGAGCGACATCTACTGCGCCGACGACGAGTGCGGTCCGGTGCTCGACCTGTTCGTCGCCACCGCGGCGGCGTTCCCGACGGTCACGACGATCCACGCCGAGCCGTACAAGAACCCGACGGCGGTGCGCACGCTCAGTCTGGCGGCGCCGGCGCCGTTCACCATCGAGGCGACCGTGCGCGCGGAACCGTCGACGTTCTTCGTGGACCGGACGGGCACGATCGTCGGACGCGCCGACTCGCTGGTGGACGGCGGTGAACTACGCGAACTGTTCGGCAGGATCAGCTGACCCGGACATCCGGGTCCCGCCGGCTCAGCTGAAGGACTGGCCGCAGCCGCAGGTGCGCTGCGCATTCGGGTTCGTGATCGCGAACCCCGACTGGTCGAGACCGTCCTTGTAGTCGAGCGTGGCGCCGCTCAGCAGCTGGGCGCTCGACGGATCGACCACGACCCGGACGTCGCCGAACTCCTCGGTGAGGTCGTCGGCGGCGACGTCGGTGTCGAAGAACATCTCGTAGGCGAACCCGGAACAACCGCCGGGACGCACCGCGACACGGAGTGCGAGTGCCTCGTCGCCTTC
>CAJBIS010000180.1 GCA_903953195.1 uncultured Actinomycetes bacterium | reverse complement strand
CGGTGCCGCCGACGACCACCACCACGACGACGACGACCACGGTGCCGCCGACGACCACGACGACCACCACGACGACCACGACCACCATGACAGTGCCGCCGACGACCACCACGACCACGACCACCACCACGGTGCCGCCGACGACCACCACGACCACCACGACGACGACCACGACCACCACGACGGTGCCGCCGACGACCACCACGACGGTGCCGCCGACGACCACCACGATTCCGACGGCGGTCCGCACGGCCATCGCCGCGACCTGCCAGGGCTCGGCGGTCGGCCAGACGCAGACGAGTGCGCTGTCGACCGGTGTGGCCCTGCTCGTCCCCGGCTCGGCGCAACAGGGCTCGACCTTCCAGGCGAAGCTCACCGCTGATCCGATCATCGTGCCGACGTCCGGTGGCGGCTACCCGATCTCGAACCTGAACACGGTCAAGGTGCGTTTCGACGTGCCGGCCGGTGCGACGTTCGTCTCGGCCTCGCTGAGCGGTGGCAGCAACCTCGGATCGGGCGTGCCGTCGGTGGCGCTGTCGGGTTCGCAGGTCGTGCTGTCGATCCCGGGCAACCTGGCACCGGGCACCACGGCCACGCTGCCGACGGTGACCGCCACGTTCACGGCCTCGGGTGCGGCGAGCACCTCGCTCGCGTGGAAGCTCTCGGGCACCAGCTACGCCAACCCGGGCATCAGCTTCACCGCTCGGGTGTCGAGTGTGCCGCTGCTCGGCAGCATCAACGTGGCCACCACGTGCTACGGGAATCCGAACCCGGTGCTGGGCACGACCACGATCAGCTGATCGTCGAGCCACACATCATCTGAGGAACGGCCCGGGCGTGCTGCCCGGGCCGTTTCGCGTGGGGAGTCGTTACTGCTGAGTCATGATCCGGGTCATCTCGGCGGCCGGATCCAGCCGCAGCTCGCCGGACACGTCGACAGTGACCCGATGCAGCGTGCCGCTGAACCGGGCAGGCGCCGCGTACGCGCCGGGGTCGACGCTGTCGAAGGCGGCGTAACCGCAGCTCAGCCCGACCATCGACAGCAGGTTCGGTGCCGTGTGCGGCAGCGACCCCCGTCCGATGACCGTGTCACCGGCGAAGAGTGTCACGTCGACCGGACTGCCCTTGCCGGTCCCGAACGACGGCTTGGCGGTCGGGAGGATCTCGACACCGACCTCGGTGACGCCGGCATCGAGCGGTGTGTCGCTCGAGACGGTGAACCGGTCGATCCCCATGTAGTTGTAGACGTAGTGCAGTCGACCCTCCGCGATGTGCAGCGAGTAGCCGCCGTGCCGGTTGCCCTGGGTGAGCAGGATGCCCTCGCCGCCACCGGTCAGGTCGACCTCGGCGACGATGCGGTGCGGCCGGTTGTTGATCGACGGAGCCGCGGAGAACGGGAGCGGCGCGGTGTCCGGGTAGAAGACGCTGACCTTGGGGTGGCCACCGGTGCGGGGCCGCTTCGCGATGAGTCGGGTCAGGTCGCCGGTGGCGATCGGGAGCACCCCGTAGCGGTCGGCCTCGCTCCACCAGAGCGACACGAGTTCCTCGAGTCGATCCGGGTGGTCCACGGCGACGTCGACCGTCTCGGTCGGGTCGTTCTCCAGGTCGTAGAGCTCCCACTCGTCGGCGTCGAGCGCCGCCAGGATCTCCTCGGTGATGAGCGTGCCGAACGGGTGGCCGCGCTCGACACCCTCGGCCAGGCTCGGACCGGGGTACGGGCACGTCGCCTTCCAGCCCTCGTGGTAGATGCTGC
The DNA here is from genome assembly GCA_903953195.1 of uncultured Actinomycetes bacterium. Lineage (GTDB taxonomy): Bacteria > Actinomycetota > Acidimicrobiia > Acidimicrobiales > Microtrichaceae > SXMI01. The sequence continues at coordinate 6,921 of CAJBIS010000180.1, read as the reverse complement.
GGTGCCCGAGCATCTCGAAGTACTGCGTGCGGTGGACCTCGGCGGCGTCGACGTCGTCGAAGGTGCTCGTCAGGCTGACGCCCTGGATCGGTGACTGCTCGACGCCGCGGATGTGGCTGGGCGCCTCGACGCCGAGCACGTCGAGCACGGTGGGCAGCAGATCGATCGCGTGCGCGTACTGGTGGCGCACCTCGCCGTGCGCCGCGATCCCGTGGGGCCACGACATGATGAGCGGGTCGGTGATGCCGCCGCGGTACGTCTCACGCTTCCACCGGCGGAACGGCGTGTCGCCGGCCCACGTCCAACCCCAGGCGTAGTGGTTGAAGGTGTCCTCGCTGCCCCACTCGTCGAACACCTCGAGGTTCTCCTCGAGGGTCTCGGGCGCCAGGTTGAAGAAGAGCGTCTCGTTCCGGGTTCCGTGCTCGCCGCCCTCGGCGCTGGCACCGTTGTCGGACATGGCGATCACCAGGGTGTCGTCGGCCTCGCCGATCGTCTCGATGAAGTCGAGCACCCGGCCGAGGTGGTGGTCGGTCTGGCTCAGGAACCCGGCGTAGGTCTCCATCTGACGGGCGTACATGCGCTTCGCGTCGTCGCTGAGGGAGTCCCACGGCTCGACGTCCGGGTCACGGACCGATAGCTCAGCGCCGTCGGGAATGAGCCCCAGTTCGCACTGTCGCTCGAAGACCTCGCGCCGGTAGACGTCCCAGCCGTCGTCGAATGCGCCCCGGTAGCGCTCGATCCACTCGGGTTCGACCTGATGCGGCGCGTGGCCGGCACCGGTGGCGAGGTAGAGGAACCACGGCGTGTCGGGTGCGACGGAGTGGGCGTCGGCGACGAACCGGATGGCGTGGTCGGCCAGGTCCGCGTTCAGGTGGTAGCCGTCGGCGGGCTGCGACGGCTGCGGCACCCAGTGGTTGTCGTGGATGAGGTCCGGGTGGAACTGGTCGGTGTCGCCGCCGAGGAACCCGTAGAACCGTTCGAACCCGCGTCCGAGCGGCCAGCGGTGGAACGGTCCGGCCTGGCTCTGGTCGGACGGCGGCGTCAGATGCCACTTGCCGATGGCGAACGTGTTGAATCCCTGCTCGACGAGGATCTCGGAGAGGAAGCCGTGCTCGAAGCCCATGACGCCGTTGTGGGCGGGGTAGCCGAGTGCGAGATCGGTCACGGCCGACAGACCGAGCGTGTGGTGGTTGCGGCCCGTCAGCACGCAGCCTCGCGTCGGCGAGCACAGTGCGGTGGTCTGGAAGTTGGCGTAGCGCAGCCCGCGCGCCGCGAGTCGGTCCAGGTTCGGCGTCTCGCAGCGTCCGCCGAACGCCGAGAGCTGCCCGTACCCGACGTCGTCGAGGATGATGATGACGACGTTCGGCGCACCCTCGGGTGGTTGTGGACGCTGCGGCCACGCCGGGCTCGAGGTCTCGAGCGTGCGGCCGATCGTTCCCGTGAACGGCGTGCCCTCCGGATAGGTCTCGAGCTCAGCCATGTGGTCCTGTCAGGTCAGGGAATCCGGCTGGTGCCGGCGAGGTCGTTCATGCGGGCGTTGTTGACGATCACGCCGTACTCGGAGCCCTTGGCCTCGACCACCCGTCCGGCCCCGATGTACATCGTGATGTGCTCACTCGATGACGGCCCGTAGCCGAGGAAGTCGGTGGGTGCGAGCTGCTCCTTGGGCACCGGTGGTCCGGACGCGATCTGCGAGCCCGAGAAGTGCGTGAGTCGCACCCCACCCAGGAACCACGCCCGCATGAGCAGGCCGGAGCAGTCGTAGCTGCTGGGTCCGGCTGCAGCCCACGCGTAACGCTTGCCCACCTGCTGGAGGGCGAACAGCATGACCGTCAGGCGACGGTCATCGAGTTGCGACCAGGCGGCGACCAACTGTTGGCTGAGCGCGACCGGGTCACCGATCGGTGTCGGACCCATGGACTTCATCTGGCCGTCGGGGAGGTAGGCGCCGGGCGTCGGTCGGGCGACCAGATCAGCGAGACGCGTGAGCGCCGACTGGGTCTCGGTGACCGCCGCGGCGGCCGCCGGGGCGTCGCCGGCGTTGAACAGTGCGACAGCGGTTCGGCGCTTCGTCAACGCCTCGGCCGCGGCGGCGGCGATGTCGGTCGGTCCGACCGGCACCGCGTCGGTGGTGTTCATCGCGCTCGAGAGCTTGTCCTGCAGCGCGCGGTGCGCAGCGGCCAGTTGCGCCACCTCGGCACCCGAGAGCTCCAGTTCGGCGCGTGCGGTGGCGAGCTTCCCCTCGATCACGGGCACCCGGGCCTCGAGCCGGCTGCGGGTGGCGGCATCGGTCACCTCGATGCCCTCGAGCATGTCGATGAGGCGGACCCGTTCGTCGGTGACCTTGATCTTGGACTCGACGAACGAGCCGCCATTGATGAAGGCACTCACGGCACGGGCCTTGCGCCGGTCGACGAGACGGCGGAGCTGTGCACGCAGGTCGCGGAGCTGCTGTTCGTACGCACCGATGTCCGTGCGGAGCTGCGTGCGTCGAGCCTCGAGCGCTGCTTCCGAGGCGATCACCTGGTTCAGCAACGTCTGCACGGCGGCGATCGAGTCGTCGGCGGGAATCTCGAAGCGCGGCGCGAGCGACCAGCGGCGTGATGTCGACGGACCATCAGGTGGAGGGCTCGGGATGCTCGACGTGGTGTCGCCGGGCAGGGTCGTGGAGGGCTCGGGCACCGTGGTGGGCACGGTCGACGACGGTGCCGGTGTCGTCGTCGGCGGCGTCGTGGTGGTGGTCGTCGTCACCGGTGCCGACGTGGGCGGCTCGGGGACGGTCGTGGTGCTCGACTCGCTCGGACCGGATGGCGGAGCGTCCTGTGCCCGGGCCGCCGGCGCGGCCGTGACGACGACGGCCGCGGCGATGAGCGCGGCGAGCGTGGTCCGGAAGCGGGGGGTGTGGGCGAGCGTCATGGAGATCCGTGGGGTCGACGTAGGGGCTGCATCGGTTGCGCCGGGGCGCGAACTGAAGTGTCCTGCTGACCGTTGCCCCACGGCGAGGCTATCGGGGGTACCCGGCAATCCGCCAGAGGCAGATGCGGATGTGGTAGGGGGAATGGTGCCCGTCTCGGGCGCTCAGGTCACTCGGAGTGACTGCGCCGGTTCAGGCCGTGGTGGAAGCCGCGCTGCGATTTCGCCAGCCCGAGGAACTGCTGGTGGCGCCGATCGAGCAGCTCGGCAGCGGCCGCGTCGGGCTGGAAGACCCGGTCGACCCGGGCCCGGCTCGGGATGTCGGACTGCTGGAGGCGACCGGTGACGAGTCCGGCGAACAGTGCAGCCCCCCGCACGTTGACCAGGAGCGGCTGCTCGACCCGGTGCACCGGCCGGCCCAGCACGTCCGCTTGGATCTGGCACCAGAGGTCCGACTGCGCGCCGCCGCCGATGATCCGCATGTCGCGGATCGGGTGCTTGACGACCTTCTCGGCGGCCTCGACGATCCAGCGCAGCTGGTGCGAGATGCCCTCGAGTACGGCCCGGACCATCTCGGCCCGACCGGTGTCGATCCCCAGGTTCAGGAACGAGGCGCGCATCGAGGTGTCGGACACCGGGGTCCGGCCACCCTTCAGCCATGGCGCGAACATCACGCCGTTGGCGCCGGCGGGCACGCTCGCCGCCAACTCGTCGAGCTGCGCGAGTCCGGGGACGACTCCGCCGTTACCGAGCTGGTCGTCGGGCGCGATCACCAGGTCGCGGAGCCACTCCAGACTCACGCCGCCGCAGTCGTGATTGTTCACCAGGATGTAGCGGTTCGGCAGCGCAGCCGGCACCGTCGCCATCTGGTTGGCGAGCGAGGTTCGCTTGTCGGGGAGGTGGCAGCCGACCCACGCGCTCGTCGAGATGGCCATGTGGCCGTGGAAGTCGTCGATCGCACCCGAGCCGAGTGCCGCCGTGTGCAGGTCGGGCAGGCCCGTGACCACGGGGATCCCCGAGGGGATGCCGGTCGCAGCTGCGGCCTCGGCGGTCACCTCGCCGACGACGGCTCGGATCGGCAGCAGGTCGGGCAGCCGCGCCGGGTCCGTGCCGGCGAACCCGGTGAGCACGGGGTCGTAGGCGGTGGCGTCGAGGTTGCGGTTGTCGGTCAGCCACGACGCCAGCATCGTGGCCTGCGTGGCCCGGACGTTGCCCGTGAAGCGCAGGTTGACGTAGTCGATCGGCTCCATGAACGTCGCCGTGCGCCGGTTGATCTCGGGCTCTCGCTGCTGGATCCACAGCCGGTGACCGAGCGGGTCGTTGCCCTGCGGGTTCGGTGCGCCACCGGAGCGTCGGATGAACTCGAGTGCCAGTCGTGGCCGGTACCCGTCGACGGCGAGCTTGCCGCCGAGCTGCGCCCGGGCGAGTTCGGTGGCGCGCTGGTCGAGCCACATGACGCAGTCGCCGACCGCGTCGCCGTCCCGGCCGACCGGGACCGTCGAGCCCCACTGGCCGGTGCACGCCACCGCGACGATTCGTTCGGGTGCGACCGAGCCGCGTCCGGCCAGCGCCTGCGCGCTGGCGACGATCGCGTCCCACCACTCGTTCGGGTCCTCGAGCACGCCGCCATCGGGCAGCGTCCGCATGTCGACACGCTGGTGCTCGTGGTCGATGACCTCACCGCTCAGTGCGACGTACGCGGTCTTGGGTCCGCCCGTCCCGAGGTCGATCGCCAGGACGACGTCGTGATCGGCGCCGGGGTCGGTGGTCACGACGACGAGCCGAACGAGAAGGGGATCTCCTCGCGCCCGCCGTCGGGGAGCACGTGCTCGAGTCGGAGCGGCAGTCCGCCGCCACCGGCGAGACCGATGACGGACACCACGTCGGCCGCCAGGTCGAGCATGGCGTCGACGGGCACGATCGCCTCGGGCGCATGCACCCCGGGCGCGCCGTCGATGACGCCCCGCAGCATCAGTGCGGCGCCGAGGCCGGCGGGGATGCCGGTCCCCTCGCCGGCGCCCTCGGACTCCGAGAACAACGAGCACTCATAGGTGTGCTCCTGTCCGTCCTTCATGCCGCTCACGACGACCTTCAGGCATCCGGCGGGTCCGTCGACGCCAGCCTCGGCGAGCAGCCGGGGGCGCTCGGACTGCAGCAGCGCAACCATGGCGTCGATCGGCGCGACCTGGGCGACGCCGTCGGCCGTCGGCACGGGGATCGGCTCCTCAGCGGCCATGCCCGCGGCCACCAGGTCCTGGGTCATCTCGAAGTACGACAGCGGGAACACGACGCCGAGGTTGGTGGCTCGACGCAGGCTCGGGAACACCGTGGGCAGCGTGATCGTCTCGGGATGCGGGTACGGGTAGACGGGGTAGGTGCCGACGCCGTGGAACTCGACCTCACGGATGTGCGGTGCGCCCGATTCCTCGAGCTGGCGGACCGCAACGAACTCGCCGTCGATGAACAGCGGCACGTCGCTGGTCATGGCGTGGATGCGGTGCTTGAGGACGGCGGCGCCCTCACCGGACTCGCCGCCGTGGATGTGCATGATGTCGGCGCTCGTCACCTCGTCGAGGAACCAGTCGGCGCACAGTTTCACGAAGATGTTCGCCAGACCCGGCGAGTTGCCCATGCCGATGAGGGCGGTGACGCCGGCGGCGGCCGCCTGTTCGCCGAGCGCCAACTGGGCCCGGGTGGCGTCGAGGTCGTCGCACACGTCGACGTAGTCGACGCCGGCGGTGATCGCCGCCTGCAGGATCGGCGCGCCGAACCGGTAGAAGGGGCCGACGCAGTTGACCACGAGCGCGGCGCCGTCGAGCAGTGACGCGATGGCGGTGGCGTCGCTGACGTCGATCGCCGCGGCCGTGAACCGGCTGTCGGCCACGAGGTCGACGGTGGCCTGCGCTGCGGCGAGGTTCAGGTCGGCGACGACCACCTCGTCGGCGTCCGGCGTGGCCGCGAGCGTTCGCGTGGCGACGGTGCCGATGCCGCCGCCACCACCCAGGACGACGACTCGCTTCGTGCTGCTCATTCGGGCACCCCCAGCTGGTGGTCCATCATGTCGGCCATCACCATCTTGATGAAGTCGTCGGCCTCGTCGTTCATGCCGCCGGCCACGCCGCCGTAGACGGCGCTGCTCGCTGCCGGCTCGTCCGCATGCTCGCGGGCCCACGACACGGCCTCGTTCAGGTCGACGGCGAACTGCTCGGCGACGCCCGGTTGCGTCTGCGGTCGGGTGACCGCCATGTGGATGGCGTTCGGGTACTGCTGACCGTTGAAGCGCCAGCCGTTCAGCCGCATCCGGTCGTTGACCAGGTAGATGTCGAAGTCGTCGGAGGTGAAGCTGAAGCAGAAGGTCGGATCACCCAGGATGCGCAGGTCACCGTGGGAGCGCACGGCGTCCTGCATGGCGTCGGCGGTCGAGAAGATCTTGCGGGCATAGTCCAGGTAGCCCTGACGTCCGATGCTCACCAGCGACGCCCAGGTGGCGGCCAGCAGGCCGACCGACCGTGATCCGTCCATGCTCGGCGAGCAGTACTTCCCGCCCGTCCAGTCGGTCAGGTAGAAGTACTGCGAGTTGCGCATCGTGACGTCGCGGAACAACACCACCGATGACCCCTTGAACGCGTACCCGTACTTGTGGGTGTCGGCCGAGATGGTCGTGACGCCCGGGTGTCGGAAGTCGAAGGTGGGAATCGGGTAGCCCAGTTCCTGACCCCACGGGAGGATGAAGCCGCCCAGGCAGCCGTCGACGTGGAGTCCGACGTTGCGTTCGAGCGCCAGGTCCGACAGCTGACCGATCGGGTCGACCGTGCCGTAGCCGTAGTTGCAGGCCGATCCGATGAGGGCGATCGTGTCGGAGTCGATGAGGTCGGCGACGGCGCCGACGTCGACGAGCGTCGTGTCGGGATCGACCGGGGCCCGTCGCAGCTCGATGTCGAAGAGGTGGCAGGCCTTGTCGAACGCCGGGTGCGCCGTCTCGGGCTTGATCACGTTGAACCGGCGGTG
>CAJBIS010000179.1 GCA_903953195.1 uncultured Actinomycetes bacterium | reverse complement strand
GTCGAGCAGCGGCTGCACACCCTTGTTCTTGAACGCGGTGCCGTTCAGCACGGGCACGACGCCATGGTGGATGGTCGCCTCGCGGAGTGCGGCGCGGATGAGCTCGGGGCTCAGCTCCTCACCCTCGAGGAACTTCTCCATGATCTCGTCGTTCGTCTCGGACAGGACGTCGATGAGGGCCTCGCGGTACTCATCGGCCTGGGCCTGCAGCGCGTCGGGGATGTCAACGACGTCCCAGGACGCACCGAGCTCCTCGCCCGACCAGATCCACGCCTTCATGGTGACCAGGTCGACGACGCCCTGGTACTCGGCCTCGGCGCCGATCGGCAGCTGGATGACGGCCACCTTGGCCTCGAGCCGGTCCTTGATCGACTCGAGCGCACCGAAGAAGTCGGCGCCCATGCGGTCCATCTTGTTGACGAAGCACATGCGGGGGACGTTGTACTTGTTGGCCTGACGCCACACCGTCTCGGTCTGCGGCTCCACACCGGCCACGCCGTCGAACACGGCGACGGCGCCGTCGAGCACGCGGAGCGAACGCTCCACCTCGACGGTGAAGTCGACGTGGCCGGGGGTGTCGATGATCTGGATGCGGTGGTCGACCTCATCGACGGTGTCGGTCCAGTGGCAGGTCGTGGCGGCCGAGGTGATCGTGATCCCTCGCTCCTGCTCCTGCTCCATCCAGTCCATCGTCGCGGCGCCCTCGTGGACCTCACCGATCTTGTAGGTCTTGCCGGTGTAGTAGAGGATCCGCTCGGTCGTCGTGGTCTTGCCCGCGTCGATGTGGGCCATGATGCCGATGTTGCGGGTTCGGTCGAGGGGGAACTGGGCCATGGCTCGTCTCTGCTCAGGTGCGACTGGATCGGGGGCGTGGTGGTTGGGTGAGGGCTCAGGCCGTGTGGCCGAGCATCACCAGCGGTAGTGGGCGAAGGCCTTGTTGGACTCGGCCATCTTGTGCAGGTCTTCCTTGCGCTTCATCGAGGCGCCGACACCGTTGCTGGCGTCGAGGAGCTCGTTCGCGAGGCGCTCGGCCATCGTGCGCTCACGGCGCTGGCGGGAGTACCCCACGAGCCACCGGACAGCGAGGGTGTTCGCCCGACGGGGCCGGACCTCGACGGGCACCTGGTAGGTGGCGCCACCGACGCGGCGGCTGCGGACCTCGAGCTGCGGCTTGATGTTGTCGACGGCACGCTTGAGCGTGACGATCGGATCGGTGCCGGTCTTGGTCTCGATGGTGCTGAGTGCGTCGTACACGATCCGCTCGGCGGTCGAGCGCTTGCCGCGCTGCAACACCTTGTTCACCAACTGGGTGACGAGCAGCGACCGGTAGATCGGGTCGGGCTGGAGTTCACGGCGCGGTGCCGGTCCCTTGCGCGGCATGTCAGGACTCCTTCTTGGCGCCGTAGCGGGAACGGGCCTGCTTGCGGTCGCGGACACCCGACGTGTCGAGGGTGCCGCGGACGATCTTGTAGCGAACGCCGGGGAGGTCCTTCACACGACCACCGCGGACCAGCACGATGCTGTGCTCCTGGAGGTTGTGGCCCTCACCGGGGATGTAGGCCGTCACCTCGATGCCGCTCGAGAGGCGGACACGGGCCACCTTGCGCAGAGCCGAGTTCGGCTTCTTCGGCGTGCTGGTGAACACGCGTGTGCACACTCCTCGCCGCTGGGGCGCGCCCTTGAGCGCCGGCGTGGACTCCTTGCGGCGCTTGGTCTTCCGGCCCTTGCGGACCAGCTGCTGGATCGTGGGCACGCTGAAACCTCGTGAACTTTCCTGTTGAACGAACTTGGACGAGTCCCGACGGCGCCGGGACTGGCGGCAGTGACCGACTCGACACGCACGCGGCGCGGCCCGAGCCGACGCAGAATCGTAGGAGGCGGCAGCCGATCGGGGCAAACCGCCACCCCGGGACCTCAGCCCCCGGTGACCGTCACCTCGATCGTGCCGTCCACCTGACCGCCGAGTTCGGCGTTGCGATCTGCGACGAACGACCCGCTCCCGCCGGTGACGCCGGCATAGGCGCCGGAGCCTCCGATCACTGCGAGCACCGCCTCGAAGTGGGTGTTGCTGGTGCCCTGAGCGTCCGGCGGCTGAGTCGCCGCACCATCCATCGTCAGACCGAGCACATCACCGTTGGGCCAGGTGAGGGTGACGAAACTGCCGATCGGGCCCGTTCCGTCGACGTAGTTGACGGTGCCGAGCAGTTCGACGTCGACGGACTGGCCGTCGACCGTCGACGTCCCGACGAGTTGATTGACGCCGTAGGACTTCGCGTTCGTCGGCCCCACCTGGTGGATGAACTTCTGCGCCGAGGTGAGCGACACCGGAACGGAGATCGTCCGGCCGGCGGTCGGGCCCGCGGCTCCAGGAGCCGTTGCCGCCGTGGTCGTGGTCGACGTCGTGTTCGAGGTCGCCTCGGACGCGTCGGTGGAGCTGCACGCCGCCGTGCCGAACGCGCTCAGCCCGATCATGGCCAGCGCGACGGCACGGCGGGTGATCACGACTCGTCCGTGTCGGCGGAGGGGAACTCGATCACGTCGGCACCGGGTTCGGTCCCGGTGTCGGCGAGGACCTCGGTGATGGTGCTCTGCTCCGCGGCACCGTCGCCACCGACACCGATGTTCGCCAGCCACTGGGCCGGGTTCTCGGTCTCCTCGGAGCTGTAGAACTCCATCGGCTCGTAGCCCGGGGCGTACGGGAGGATCTCCTGGTACTGCTCCATGCCGGTACCGGCCGGGATCAGCTTGCCGATGATGATGTTCTCCTTGAGGCCGACGAGGTTGTCGGAACGACCCTCGATGGCCGCCTCGGTGAGCACCCGGGTCGTCTCCTGGAACGACGCCGCCGACAGCCACGAGTCGGTGGCCAGCGACGCCTTGGTGATGCCCATGAGCACCGGACGACCCTCGGCGGGCTTCTTGCCCTCCTGGACCAGGGTCCGGTTGACCTCGTTGAACTCGCGCTGGTCCTTGTGCTCGCCCGGCAGGAAGTCGGACTCGCCGGCATCCTGGATGGCGACGCGCCGGGTCATCTGACGCACGATCAGCTCGATGTGCTTGTCGTGGATCGACACGCCCTGATCGCGGTAGACGCGCTGGACCTCGTCGACGAGGTACTGCTGGACCGCCCGGACACCCTGGATCTCGAGGAGCTCCTTGGGATCACGGGGCCCCTCGACGAGCGCGTCACCGGCGACGACCTCGTCACCGTCGGCGACCTCGAGGCGCTGCTCGCGTTCGATCGAATAGCTCTCCTCGGTGCCGTCGTCAGCGACGACCACCACGTTGCGACCCTTCGAGACACCGGCCTCGTCGGACTCCTCGATGCGGACGACGCCCGACGTGCTGGACAGCACGGCCTTGTTCTTCGGGGTCCGGGCCTCGAACAGCTCGACGACGCGGGGCAGACCGCCGGTGATGTCACCGGAGGCACCGGCCACACCGCCGGTGTGGAAGGTCCGCATCGTGAGCTGGGTTCCCGGCTCACCGATCGACTGCGCCGCGATGACGCCCACGGCCTCGCCGGCCTCGATGCCCTTGCCGGTCGCGAGCGACAGGCCGTAGGACGCACCGGAGATGCCGAACTCGCTCTCGTCGGTCAACGGCGAGAGGACACGGACCGACGTGACGGAATCGTCGTCACGCATGGCCGCCATCTCGTCGAGGCCCACGAGCGTGCCCTTCGGGAAGGCGGTGCCGTCCGAGAGCGTGATGTCCTCGGCGAGGGTGCGGCTGTAGAGCCGGCTCTCGAGATAGAACCGCTTGCCGGGCTCGTCGGGACGCACGTCCTCGATCACGACGCTGCGGATCGGACCACCCTCGGCGAACGGGTCGCGCTGGTTGATGATCAGCTCCTGGGCGACGTCGACGAGGCGACGGGTGAGGTAGCCGGAGTCAGCGGTCCGGAGCGCCGTGTCGACGAGCCCCTTCCGGGCGCCCGGCGTGGCGATGAAGTACTCCAGCACCGACAGGCCCTCACGGAAGTTCGACTTGATCGGACGAGGGATCATGTCGCCGCGGGGGTTGGCGACGAGACCGCGCATGCCGGCGATCTGACGCACCTGCAGCATGTTGCCGCGAGCACCCGAGCCGACCATCATCTCGATCGGGTTGAACTGGGTCGAGCGCATGGCGGCCTGCGTGGCCTTGGTGACCTCGTTGGTGGCGGTCGTCCAGATCTCGACCTCCTTGGTCTTGCGCTCACCGTCGGTGATGATGCCCCGGCGGAACTGCTTCTCGACCTTGTCGGCCTCGTCCTCGTACTGGTCGAGGATCTCGTACTTGTTCTCCGGCGTGCGGACGTCGTTCATCGAGATCGTGACGCCGGAACGCATCGCGTACTCGAAGCAGAGCGACTTGATGCCGTCGAGCGACCGGGCCGCGTCGGCCTTGTGGAACTCGGTGGCGAGCCGGTCGACGATCTCGGTCATCTCCCGCTTGCGCACCAGCGCGTTCTGGTACGGGTAGCCCGAGGGCAGCTCGCGGTTGAACAGCAGGCGCCCGGCCGTCGTGCGGTGGTACGTGGCCGCCACACCGTTGGCCGGCGTGTCGACGAGATCGGGGAACTCGGTGCCCCGGTACTCGATCGGCTCGTGCACGCTCAGGTTGCCCGAGTCGATGTCGCGCTCGACCTCGTCCATGCGCCCGTAGACGCGCACCTTGAGACGACCGTCGGCGAGGGTCTCACTGTCGGCCTCGGCCGGCAGCACCTCCTCGGTCAGGTAGTAGGCGCCGATGATCATGTCCTGCGTGGGCGTGACGAGCGGCTTGCCGTGCGCCGGGCTGAGCATGTTGTTGGCGCTCAGCATCAGCACGCGGGCCTCGGCCTGGGCCTCGGCCGACAGCGGCAGGTGGACCGCCATCTGGTCGCCGTCGAAGTCGGCGTTGAACGCGGTGCACACCAGCGGGTGGATCTGGATGGCCTTGCCCTCGACGAGCATCGGCTCGAAGGCCTGGATGCCCAGACGGTGCAGCGTGGGCGCACGGTTGAGGAGCACCGGATGCTCCTTGATGACGTCCTCGAGCACGTCCCACACCTGCGGGCGGCGACGCTCGACCATGCGCTTGGCCGACTTGATGTTGAGCGCCAGCTCACGGTCGACGAGCGCCTTCATGACGAACGGCTTGAACAGCTCGAGCGCCATCAGCTTCGGCAGACCGCACTGGTGCAGCTGGAGCGTCGGGCCGACCACGATGACCGAACGGCCCGAGTAGTCGACACGCTTGCCGAGCAGGTTCTGGCGGAAGCGCCCCTGCTTGCCCTTGAGCATGTCGGAGAGCGACTTGAGCGGACGGTTGCCCGGCCCGCTCACGGGACGACCACGGCGACCGTTGTCGAACAGTGCGTCGACGGCCTCCTGCAGCATCCGCTTCTCGTTGTTGACGATGATCTCGGGGGCACCGAGGTCGAGCAGCCGCTTGAGGCGGTTGTTGCGGTTGATGACCCGGCGGTACAGGTCGTTCAGGTCCGAGGTGGCGAAGCGACCACCGTCGAGCTGGACCATCGGTCGCAGGTCCGGCGGGATGACCGGGACGACGTCGAGGATCATGGCCCGCGGGTCGTTCTTGCGGTTGCCGTTCTCGTCACGACGGTTGAACGCCGCGACGATCTTCAGCCGCTTGATGGCCTTCTGCTTGCGCTGCGCCGACAACGGCTTGCGACCCTCCTCGGGGTCGATCGCCTCGCGGAGCTTCACCTCTTCCTCGTCGAGGTCGATGCGGTCGAGCAGCAACTTGATGGCGCTCGCACCCATGCCGCCCTCGAAGTAGTCCTCGTAGCGGTCCTGCAGCTCGCGCCACAGCATCTCGTCCTCGATGATCTGGCGCTGGTAGAGCCCCTTGAACTCGTCCCAGACGCGCTGGAGCATCTCGAGCTCGGCCTCGTAGGTCTCGCGGATCGCGGCCAGGTCCTTGTCGGCCGCGTTGCGCCGGCTCTTCAGCTCGGACTCCTTCGCGCCCTCCTGCTCGAGCGACTCGAGCTCACCCTCGAGCTCCTCGAGACGCTTCGCGAGGTCGAGCTCGCGGTCCTTCTCGATGGCGTCGCGCTCGCCGAGCATCTCGGCCTCGAGGCTCGGCAGCTCCGCCTGGCGGCGGGCGTCGTCGACGTAGGTGACCAGGTTCGCGGCGAAGTAGATGACCTTCTCGAGCTGCTTGGCCTTCAGCTCCTCCTTCAGTTCGATCCCCGACAGCAGGTACGCGAGCCACGACCGGGTGCCGCGCAGGTACCAGATGTGCACGGCCGGAGCGGCGAGCTCGATGTGGCCCATCCGCTCGCGACGCACCTTGGACCGGGTCACCTCGACGCCGCAGCGCTCACAGATGATGCCCCGGAACCGGACACGCTTGTACTTGCCGCAGTAGCACTCCCAGTCCTTCGTCGGACCGAAGATCTTCTCGCAGAAGAGCCCGTCCTTCTCCG
>CAJBIS010000178.1 GCA_903953195.1 uncultured Actinomycetes bacterium | reverse complement strand
CCCGGCCAGGTAGTCGCCGATCGACGCCGGCGACCACGGACCGACGAACACCGCGCCCGCGTTGCGCACGAACGGCAGGAGTTCCGCCACGTCGGCGCAGAGCAGTTCCAGGTGCTCGGGCGCCACCAGGTTGGCCACGTCCATGGCCGCCGCCGGCGAGTCGACGATCACCAGGTGGCCGCTGCGCTCGAGCGTCGCCGCGATCTCCTCCCGCCGTGGCGCGGCGGCGGTGAGCGCCGCCACGGCGGCATCGATGCGGTCGGCGGCCTCCGCGTCCCAGGTGATGCACCATGCCAGCCCGTCGGGGCCGTGTTCCGCCTGGAGGATCACGTCGACCGCAGCGAACTCGGGCGGGACCGTGTCGTCGGCGATGACCACCACCTCGCTCGGGCCCGCGAACGCCGCGGCGATGCCGACGGTGTCGGCCACCTCGCGCTTGGCGGTGGCGACGTACGCGTTACCGGGACCGCAGATGACGTCGACCGACGGAATCGCCTCGGTGCCGTACGCCATCGCCGCGATCGCCTGCGCGCCGCCGACGGCCTGCACCTCGGTGACACCGGCGACCGCCGCCGCGGCCAGCGTGACCGAGGCGATCTCGCCCGTGCTGCGGTCCGGCGGCACGCACACGACGACCTCGCGGACGCCGGCGACCTTGGCCGGGACCGCCGTCATCAGCAGCGTGGACGGATACGCGGCGCGACCTCCGGGCACGTAGCAGCCCGCCCGATCGACCGGTCGGAACGACGAGTGGATGTGGACTCCTCCGGTGTCGTGCGAGACCGGATCACGCAACTGCATCCGATGGTGCGACTCGATCCGCTCCGCCGCCAGTTCGAGTGCCTCACGCACCTCACGCGGTTGCGCCGACAGTGCGGCACGCAACGCCGACTCCGGGACACGGGTCTGCTCGAGGCGGACACCGTCGAACCGTTCGGTCAACTCGAGCACGGCGGCGTCGCCCCCCTCGCGCACAGCGGCCAGCGTCTCGCGCACCGATCGCAGGACGTCGCCGTCCTCACGCACGGGTCGCGGCAGGAGCGGCTCGGGGTCCGCCACACCTCGGAGGTCGAGTCGACTCAGCACCGCCTCAACGTAGCCCCCGACCTCGCGGGTGGTAGGAAGAGTTCCGTGAGCCTCCACGCCGACCTCGCCTCGCTGCAGTCCACGCTCGACCAGGCCCTCGAACGGCTGAGCGATGCGGCGGAGGCGATCAAGGGCACCGAACTCGACGACCACGTCGGCGACCTGTACGAGATCGAACGACATCTGCGCGCCGCGAATCGCCGCCTGTCGCGCACGGTCGGCGACCTCAGCTGAACCGACCCGAGACGCCCCGCACGCCGATCCGGGGCCAAAAAAGAGCCCGGCGCCCCGAAGGGCGCCGGACGGGCACACCGAGCGGCGGGAGCTCGGGTGCCACTTCCAGGTTGGCGGGAACCTGGTGTCCGCAGTCCACCACAGTCACTCCACACTGTCCACGGACATGGGAGTGTGATCGCGCCGCGGCACACCGGCGGCGTCGCTCCACGTCGCATCGTCTCACCGGTGCACGGACGGGCAGATGTCGGCGAGCACGCATCGATCGCACGCCGGCCGCCGCGCCACGCAGACGCGCCGACCGTGCAGGATCAGACGCAGGCTGAACTCGCCACGTTCCGAGGCCGGGACCATCGGGTTCAGTTCGTGCTCGACCCGCACGGGGTCGTCGTCGATGGTCAACCCGAGCAGCTTCGACAGCCGGAGCACGTGGGTGTCGACGGGCAGCCCCGGCAACCCGAGCGCGACGCTGCGGACCACGTTCGCCGTCTTGCGACCGACGCCGGGCAACGACACCAGATCGTCCCGGTCCCCCGGCACCTCACCGTCGAACCGTTCGACGAGCGCCGTCGCCATGCCGATCAGGTGCTTCGCCTTCGACCGGAAGAACCCGGTACTGCGGATGAGTTCCTCGAGCTCCTCCGGATCGGCGGCCGCCATCGACGTCGGGTCCGGGTAGCGGGCGAACAGTGCAGGGGTGACCAGGTTGACGCGTGCGTCGGTGGACTGCGCCGACAGGATGGTGGCCGCCAGCAGCTCGAACGCGTTGCGGTGATCGAGCTCGCACTCGGCATCCGGGTACTCCTCGGCGAGCCGGGCGTGCACCGCCTTCGCCCGACCGGCCGGCGACCGGGGACGGGAGCGGCGGCGGGGCGGCCCGCCCGAGTCGGCCGGTTCCTGTGCCATGGCCGCACGGTAGCCTCCGCTGCTGGTGACCGGACCACGACCACTCCCCCCGCAGCTGCGCGCCGACGCCCTCGAGTGGGTCGCGTACGACGCCGATTGCGACGAACGACAACTCCGTTCGGGACTCGTGCGCGTCCGGTTGCTCGACCAGTGGCGTCGTCCGCTGCCTCTCGAGCACGACCTGGTGTCAGCCGCTGCCCCGATCGCCGTCCGAGCGGTCGTGCCCGACGCCGACGACGACGCCCTGCTGCACGTCAACAACCGGGCGTTCGCCTGGCACCCCGACCAGGGCGGCTGGACCACCCGCACCCTGAGCGAGCGACGAGCCGAGGGCTGGTACCGCGACGAGGACGTGCTCGTCCACGATGCGCCCGACCACGCCGGCCGGATCGACGCCTTCTGCTGGACGAAGCTGCACCCTGCGACCGATGGGGAGCCCGTCCTCGGCGAGATCTACGCGATCGGGGTCGACCCGTCGGCGCACGGCACCGGGCTGGGGCGTGCGATCACCGTCGCCGGACTCGAGCACCTGACCCGGCGCGGCGCCGCCGCGGGAATGCTGTACGTCGAACACGACAACGTTCCCGCGCTCCGGATGTACGAACGACTCGGGTTCACGCTCCACGATCAGCGCGCTGCGTACCTGCCGGCCGCGGATGCCCACCGACTCGACCTCGGGCTCGACCTCGGGGACCCCGAGTGAGCGGCCCGAGCCCCGAAGGCCCGGCGCGGACCCGCTACGACGCGTCACGCGACGAGGTCGCCGACGCGCTGCAGGGTGAGCCGGCCTACCGCATCGATCAGGTCTGGAACGCGCTCTACCACCAACGGCGACCGCTCGACTCGATCTCGAACGTCCCGGCCGCGCTCCGGCGGCGTCTCGAGGCACAGTTCCCCCTCGCCCTCCGGGAGTCGACCGTCCAGCACAGCGCCGACGGTGCCACCACCAAGTGGCTGTGGGAGCTCGACGACGGGGCCCGCATCGAGTCCGTGCTGATGCACTACGAGGACCGCACGACGGTGTGCGTCTCGACGCAGGCGGGCTGCGCGATGGCCTGCGGGTTCTGCGCCACCGGTCAGGCCGGCTTCGAGCGACAACTCAGCGCCGGCGAGATCGTCGAGCAGGTGCTCCGCGCCTAGCACGCCGCCGGGGAACGCCGGGTCGGGAACGTCGTGTTCATGGGCATGGGCGAACCGTTCGCCAACTTCGACGCCACGTGGGCCGCGATCCACCGGTTGCACGACGACGCCGAGTTCGGCGCCCGCCACCTGACGGTGTCCACCGTCGGCATCGTGCCGGGCATCCGCCGACTCGCACACGAGGACCTGCCGGTGAACCTGGCGGTGTCGCTGCACGCGGCCCACGACGAGCTCCGCGACGAGCTGGTCCCCATCAACCGCCGCTATCCGCTCAGCGAGCTGATCGAGGCGTGCCACGAGTACGCCGAGGCGACCCACCGGCGCATCAGCTTCGAGTGGGCGCTCATCGCCGGCGTCAACGACCGGTACGAGGACGCCGACCGGCTCGCCGCGATCGCCACCGGGCTGGCGGCCCACGTGAACCTGATCCCCCTCAACCCGACGCCCGGCTACGAGGTGATCGGGTCGTCGCGCAACCGGGTGCACGCCTTCCGTGACCGCCTGACCGGCCACGGTGTCGTCGCCACCATCCGAGACACCCGCGGCACCGAGATCGACGCCGCGTGCGGTCAGCTCCGCGCCGCCCACGAGGTGCGGATCCGACGACCCGGCGACTGACCAGCGCGCCGATCAGCTCGCGTCGACGGTGAGCCCCCCGGCGCGGATCGACTCGACCAGTTGTTCGTCCGCGGCGACGACCTCGCCGGGCCAGACGACACAGCGGTCCACGGCGCCGAGCACCTGTGCGCCGTCGCCGATCACCGACTCCCCACCCGAGGCGACCAGGTTGGCTCGCAGGTAGTCCGCCGGTGTCCCGCAGTCGATCACGGTCGCCGTCGTGTGCGCCGTGTCGATCCGGCCGGCGTCGACCTCGTGCGACCACAGCACCTCCCAGAGGCCCGACGGCTCGGGCGCGCACCGCGCCACCGCCCACGACGGCAGGATCGACGCGACGACGGCGCTGCGCGGCCCGAACGGACCGGGTGTCGGCGTGCAGATGCGCACCCGCTCGCCGTCCCAGCCGGCCGCGAACTCCGCGAGGTCCATGGAGTGCCAGGTGTCGGCGTTGACGACGAGCGCGGCGTCGCCATCGAGCCAGTCGGCGAGCTGCGCCACGCCACCGGCGGTGCCGAGCGCCTCGGCCTCCTCGATGGACACGTGGACGTCCGGGTCGTGTGCCCGAAGGTGGTCGAGCATCGCCTCGCGACCGTGGTGCACGTTGACGGCGACCCGATCCACCGCCGGTCGGAGCGCGTCGAGCGCCCAGTCGAGCAGTGGGCGATTCCCGACCGGACACAGCGGCTTGGGCCGCAGCGCGGTCAGGGGACGCAGACGTCGCCCCTCACCGGCGGCGAGAGCGATGCCTGCCAGACTGTCAGGCATGAACGAGCGCCGATGGTTCAACAACCGACTGCCACAGACGCTGATGATCTCCCAGTTCCTGTTGTACTTCGACGCCGTGTTCCTGGCGCTCGCGGCACTGGGTCTCGGCGGCGGAGTCGGGCCGCTCGGCCAACTGCTGTTTCTTGCGTCGGCCGCTGCCAACGCGTTCGGCGCCTTCGGGATCGCCAATGAGATGAGGGTCGGCTACCGGGTTGCCGTCGTTGCGGCGTTTCTCCCGATCGCGACGCGATTCGTTGT
>CAJBIS010000177.1 GCA_903953195.1 uncultured Actinomycetes bacterium | reverse complement strand
GGCGCTCCTCTCGTCCGAACGCGGCGAACGACGCAGCCAGATGGTGTGGTTCGGACTCGCGGTGGGCTGCCTGCTCCTCAGCCGGACGATGGTCATCGCGTTCCTCCCCGGACTGGCGGTGGCCTGGTGGATCGTCTCGACCCGCTCACGCCGCGCCATCACGAACCTCGCGCTCGCCGTCGCCGTCGCAGGGGCCGTGGCGCTGCCCTGGTGGATCGCACAACGCGACACCGTCGGTCGGTACCTGTTCAGCTTCGGCTACGGCCAGGGGGCCACCCAGATCGAGTCGGTCCCGCTCCCGCTCCGGCTCCCCGTCCGCATGGGCTTCGCCATGACCGAGCTGCGCCTCCCGCTCGCCGTGCCCACCGTGATCGTCGTCGTCGCGGCAGTCGTCGCCGCGGTCCGCTGGAAGCGCTCGGGCCGGACGCTGCGGACCTGGCCGGTCGCGAGCCGATCGCTGGCGGCCACGGCCGCGGTCGTGGGCGTCGGGCTGCTCGCGCTGCTGAGTTCGTCGAACATGGGGACGGGCTTCCAGGTGCCCCTCGAGCTCGTCGGACTGGCGGTGGTCGCCGCCATCGGCGGACGGCTCGGCGGCAGTCCCGTCAAGGTCGCCGCAGTGATCGCACTCGCGGCCGCCACCGTCAACGTCGTCGCGATCTCGTGGTTCCGACCGTTCGCGGATGTCGGCAACGGAAGCGCCACGATGTCGATCGCCGCCTTCGGTGGCACCGAGGAACAGCAGCACCAGGACTTCTCGATCGACGAACCCCGGTTCGCGAGCGACGCCTCGTGGCGGGATCGCGCCGCCGCCGAGGCCGACTGGCTCCGCGCCAACCAGTCGATCGTGGACGCCGTGCGTCAGGTCGAGCCGCCCGACGAGCCCGCGGTGATCACCATGATCGGGGAGAACCGTCTGGTGAACAGCAGCACGCTCGATCTGGTCAACCAGCTCGACGGCGACCCCGACCGTGTCGTCGAATCGCCGGCCACGCCGGAGGCGCAGATGAACGGCCGGGTGAACCTGGATCCGCGCACGTACTCCGGCGCACCGCGCGTCCTGGTCGCCGTCCTGCCCCGAGCCTCCGGGACCGGCGAACGGTTCACCGCCGATGAGTTCCTCCCGGAGGCCGCGCGGCTCGGCTGGGTCGAACGACGGAGGATCGAACTGCCCTCCGGCAACGCGGCGCTCGTGCTCACGCACCCGGACTCGACGCCGGGCGGAACCTGACCGCCGGCGTCAGAGCTTGCGACCGGGGCAGGCCTCGAGTTCGGTGATGAGCCGGTTGAGCAGGTCGGAGTAGCCGACGAACTGTCCACGACCGGCGAAGACGTCGGCGTAGTAGGCCGCGAGTTCGGGATCGGCGAAGTCCCACCCCTTCGATGCACCGAATGCGATCGAGATCTCGAACAGCCGCTGGAACTCGCGGATGTCGTCGGTCAACGCCGACGGCGGTCCGGCGGCGGCGTTCGCCACGAGCACCTGGGCCCGATCGACCCGGGCGCGGATCTCGTCCGGCGGCAGCGTGGTCAACGAGTCGAGCTCGGCGAAGACGTCGACCATGCCGCACGCCGCCGGCGGCGCGGCCGCGGGGTCGATCGTCGTGGTCGAGCTCGTGGGCGCGGTGTCCGGGCGACCGATCAGGCCGGTGAGCGGCGCCACCGACCAGCTCGACGGGTCCATGCGGTACACCCCGCCGTCGATCCCGAGCACGTACACCTCGCCGTCGGTCCCTCGGCCGAACTGGACCACCTTCTGGTCGATGCCGCCGATCGGGCCCTGATCGATGACCGCGCCGTCTCGCACCGCAGCAGCACGGATCTCCGAGGAACACAGATCGCCGTAGACGTACGCACCCGCGAGTGCGGGGATGCGCGGACCTCGGTACACCGCGCCGCCGACCGCGCCGCACACCTCGAACTCGTGGCCGCGCTCGATCACCGCGGGTGTGATCTGCAGCCCGTCCGGCATGCCCTCGACCTTCGGGAGCGATCCCTCGAGGTACGGCCAGCCGAAGTTGACCACGGGGTCGCCCAGGGTCGCCCCGGGAATGCGGTTGATCTCCTCGGCGCGCTGGTCGCCGACGTCACCCAACCAGATGTCGGACGTGCGGGGATCGACACTGACCCCCCACGGGTTGCGCAATCCCTTGGCCAGCAGCTGTTCCGAGGTGACCGGCGCCGGCTCGCCGCCCGCCGTGAGTGCCGCCGCCGGGATCCGGGTCACCGCGCCCAGCGGCGAGGTGAGGTCCTGCGCGCTGGGAGGCGTCGTGTACTTCACGTCCATGTCGCCGATCGTGAGCACCAGATCGCCGTCCGGCAGCCGATCGATGCCCCCGCCGGAGAGCCCGGCGAGCGGGTGCGGCACGCTGGCTGCGATGATCCCGGTGTCGAGTGACACCGGCGCGCCGCCCGCCCACGCGAACGACTCGACCGTGATCGCTCCGGACAGGTCGGTGTAGCTGACGACCAGACGGGAGCCGTCGCCCGAGAACACCATGCCCAGCAGCCCGCGGTTCTGGCCGTCGAACTGGGTGCGACTCGACACGTCGAGCACCGGGTCGTCCTGCGGGACGGGCACGATGACCTCACCCCGTCGCTCGAGCCGGAGCTGCATCACCTGACCGGTCACCCGGGCGACCAGGAGGAACGCTCCGGTCGGGTCCTCGGTCGCCGCCGTCGGGATCCCCGTGACGGCACCGATCTGGGTGACGTTGACCCGCACGCCGGCGACCGTCGACACATCCGCGATCCCCTCGCCTGTCCCCGATGCGGCCACCGGCTGCGCTCCCGGCGGGATCGCCGTGTCCTCGTCCCCGCTGGAGCACCCGAGCGCGAGCAGCGAGCACGCCAGCACGACGGATGCGATCGCGAACGGGGCGCGACGACTCACTGGAGTTCCGTTCGCACGACGCCGAACACCTCGTTGGCCATCAGCGCCGCACCGGCCTCGTTGAAGTGGGCCGGATCGGCGAACATCGGCACGGTGACGGCGGCCATCGTCGGGCGCAGGCTGTGGACGTCCGGCGCCATCCGCTCGCTCGTCTGCGCGAGCAGCTGGCCGAGGTCAGGCTGATTGGCCAGCATCGCCATCGACGGATTCAG
>CAJBIS010000176.1 GCA_903953195.1 uncultured Actinomycetes bacterium | reverse complement strand
GCAGGAGACGGGACGTCGACGGCTCCGGTGTGGCGCGTCGTCGAGATCCGCAGGTTCTGAGGTCGAGCCTCAGTACCCGAACTTCTCGCCGCGGTCCTCGGAGTCGGCGGCCTTCGCGGCGTACCCGAAGATGATCCCGGGCAGGAGCACGGACGAGCCGAACACGAGCACCACGATGATCGTCGTCACCAGCCACGCCGGGAACTGCACGATGAAACCGATCACGAACAGCACGACGCCGAGTCCGAAGCACAGGTAGCCGATCCGTTGGCCGAGATCGCTGAGTCGGCGGATCTGCTCCCGGCGGACGAGCACCGGGTCGTCGATGGGATCGCTCACGGGCACAGCCTGCCGCAGCGGGCCTGCCGACTCCAGACCGCCCGTCGCCGGTGCCGGACCCGGCACTGGAGCGCGTGACCCGTTGCGTCGCGTGGGCGAGGCGTCGACGATCGTGTCGGGCGGAGCGTGTCGAGGACGGGAGGGGCGACGACGGCGCGCCGCGCCGGGGAGGTGACGACATGTCCGAGCAGGGGACCGCGGCTACCGAGGACGCTCCACCCGGTCGGTCCGACGCCGAGGTCGGGCCCGCCGGCGTGCTCTGGCTGGAGTTCTGCGGCGATGAGGTGCGGGTCATCGACCAACTGACCGTCGGTCGGAGCGCGGAGCTGGTCGTCGACGACAACCGCTACCTGCACCGGTGCGTGTTCGAGGTGGTCGCCGACGGATCCGTGTGGTGGCTCCGGAACACCGGTTCCCGGATCGTGCTCTCGGTCGTCGACCTCGAGGGACGCAGCGCGACGACGGTCGCTCCCGGCGCGGCCTGTGTGCTCGCCTTCCCGACGTTCGGCATCCGCTTCGCCGCCGGGCCGACCCGCTACGAACTGACCGGGACGATCGAGGACCTCGAGCGTGATGCCGACCTGCGTTCGGGCGCCGATCCGACCGCGCCGCGCACCCTCGAGTTCGGGTGCGTCGACCTGAACGCCGAACAACGTCTGCTCCTGCTCGCGCTGTGCGAGCCGCAGTTGCGCGATCCGGCCGGCGAAGCGGTCGTGCCGACGAATCGTCAGGCGTCGCACCGGCTCGGATGGTCGGCCACGAAGTTCCACCGGAAGCTCGACAACCTGTGCGCCAAGTTCGCCCGCGCCGGCGTCGCCGGGGTGCACGGCGACGTGGCGGAACTCGCTGCGGATCGTCGGCTGCACCTGGCTCGCCATGCGATCGATGCCGGTCTGGTCGCGGTCGACGACCTCGGTGAACTCGACGCCGTCGACTGACCGAGCGGGAGAGAGAAGGTACCGCTGCTCAGGGAACGGCGAACTGCACCGCAACGGGTGGTCCGTCGCCCACGATCCAGCCCCGTCCCGGACCGGGTGGCAGGTCGTCGCGGCGGGGGACACTGGTGTGGAGGAGCGGTGGGTGGAGGTCGGGGTCGGGCTGCAGGAGCACCCCGCGCCGGGCGATGCGGAGCAGGCGGGGACTGTCCGCGAAGGAGCGCGCCACGCCATCCAACTCGGCGGACGCCGCCACGCGGATCCGGCCCGGTCGACGCAACACGGCCGCGAGTCGTTGATCGAGCTCGACGTCGTCCTCGAGGAGTTCGCAGATGTCGTCGATGACGAGCAGCACGCCGGGCACGCCACCGCGGCTGCCCGCGTCGGCGAGCTCGAGCACGGCGCGCACCGTCGCCGCAGCACGCGCACGGTCCGGATCGCGGCCGTCGACGCTCGTGACCACCGTGTCCGGACCGGACCGCCGCGCCTGCACGGCGCAGGCCTGCAGCACGGTGGAGCGGCCCGACCTCGGTGGCCCGAGCACGAGCAGATGGCCAGCGGTGAGGTCGATGGACGCG
>CAJBIS010000175.1 GCA_903953195.1 uncultured Actinomycetes bacterium | reverse complement strand
CTACCCACCTCCCGCAGATCGCCGCGGCGGCGCAGCACCAGCTCGCTGCGACCAAGGAGACCGACGGCGTCGAGACCGCCACGTCGATCGTGGCGCTCGCCGATGACGAGCGGGTCGTCGAGGTGTCGCGGATGTTGTCGGGTTCACCGGACTCGGCGACCGCACGCCAGCACGCCCGCGAACTGCTCGGCGCCGCCGGCGGTGGATCGTGACGGGCATCTTCCGTCGTCGCGACACAGCGACCGACACGGTGTCGACCGTCGATGAGATCGTCGGCGTGGCGCGTGTCGACGGTCGGACGAAGGACCTCATCGGGTACCTGCAGGCGGGCGAGATCGCGGTGATCGATCATGAGGACCTGGATCGGATCGCGGCCGAGGGTCTCGTGCGATGCCAACCGGCCGCCGTGCTGAACGCGGCAGCGTCGTCCACGGGCCGGTACCCGAACGAGGGCCCACTCGTGCTCCTCGAGGCGGGGATCCCGCTGATCGATGAGCTCGGGCCCGATCTGTTCGGACGTGTCGCCGATGGCGAACGCGTGGTGGTCCGCGGCGGCCGGATCGCTCCGGCCGACCGCGAGGACGTCCGCGAGCTCGCGGGGACACGACAGACCACGGCGGGGCTCCGTGCCATCCACCTGCGCAGTCGGACCAACATGGGGGGAGCGCTCAACAGCTTCGTCGAGAACACCGTCGAGTTCATCGACGACAACCGTGACCTGCTCGACGACAACCTGGTGCTCCCCGAGATCGGGCAGGACTGGCACGGCCGGCAGGTGCTGATCGTCGTGCGCGGCAACGACTATCTCGACGACCTCCAGATGCTCCGCCAGATGGGGTACGTCCGGGAGATGCGGCCGGTGTTGCTCGCGGTCGACGGCGGCGCCGACGCGCTGCTCGAACTCAACATGACGCCGGACGTGATCATCGGGGACATGGACTCGGTGTCCGAGGACGCGCTCCGCTGCGGCGCGATCCTCGTCGCCCATGCCTACCGGGACGGCCGGGCGCCGGGGTCGGAGCGGCTGCGTCGACTGGGACTGGACCACGAGCTCTTCACCGCGTCGGGCACGAGCGAGGACATCGCGATGCTGCTGGCCTACGAGCTGGGCGCGGACCTGCTCGTGGCCGTCGGCACGCACTCGTCGATGGTGGACTTCCTCGACAAGGGGCGCTCCGGCATGGCGTCGACCATGCTCACGCGGATGAAGGTCGGCCCGGTGCTGGTGGACGCCAAGGGCGTGAGCCGTCTCTACCAGGGGCGTGTGCGCAAGCGCGACCTGCTGCTGCTCGTGGTCGCCGCGTTGTTCGCCATGCTCGTGGTGGTGATGATCAGCGAGCCGATCCGGCTGCTCATCAAGGCGAACTGGGTGCTCCTCACCGGGGTCGTGTCGGGGGCGTTCCCATGATCAACTTCCGATTCCACCTGATCAGCCTGGTGGCGGTGTTCCTGGCGCTCGGCGTCGGCGTGGCCGCGGGTGCGTCGTTCGTGAATCGTGCGACCGTCGAGTCGCTGCAGGGGCGGGTCGAGGATCTCGACGGGGCCTACCGAGATCGGGGCGCAGAGCTCGACGCCCTCGGGAGGACCCTGGGTTCCTCGGACGAGCAGGCGGCCGCGCTCGCGGCACCGGGCAGGGAGGCCCTCGCCGACACGCTGACCACACAGCCGGTCGCCCTCGTGGTCAGCGACGGCGTACCGGCGGAGCTCCTCAACGCCGTGCGGTCCTCGCTGAGTGCCGCGGGCGCAGCCGAACCGACGGTGGTGCGGCTGCTCCCGGCGGTGGGACTCGAGGACGCGCCGCTCGCCAACCGGGTGCGAGCGGCGCTCCAACTTCCCGATGGCGACGCGACGGCGACGCGCCGTCGGGTGAACGCCGGGCTGGGAGCGGCGCTGGCCGCGCTGAGCGGGCCGGATCCGCTCAGCGGCGCCACCACGCCGTCATCGACGGTGCCGCCGGCCGGCGCCGATCCGACCGTCCCCACTGATGTGACCTCGGCGCTCAGGTACCTGAGCGTGCTCGACGAGCAGGGCGTGATCTCGGTCGAGTCGTCGGCGGGGATCACGCTCGAGGCGTTCGGCGGTGGGAGCGGGGTCCGCTACCTCGAGATCCTCTCGCCCACCGACCAGGTGTCGACCACCCTCACGATGATTCCGCTGGCGCAGTCGGTCGCCGGCTGGGCGCCCGCGGTGATGACCGTCGCCGCGGCGATCCCGCAGCGGGGTGAGGGGGCGGCGCCGACGACGACGACGGCCACGGAACCGACCAGCGACGCACTCGTGGAGCTGCGTCGTGGCAAGGACGCGACACGGCTCAGCACGGTCGATGACCTGCAGGAGGCGTTCGGTCGCATCGCCGCGGTGTACGCGATCGCCGAACAGCAGCAGCGCGGGACCGTCGGCCAGTACGGCACCGGCACCGGCGCCTCGGCGCCGTTCCCCACGGTGCCCGCGGGGTGAGGCACCTCGGAGGCGGACGTGTCTTCGGTCGGTGATCCGTCGGAGGCGTCGATCGACGCCGTGAGCGACCAGCAGGCGGGGAGCGGCGCACGCACTCGTGCCGCCGGCCGGATGGCGGCGGTCACGGCGGTCAGCCGCGCCACGGGGTTCGCGCGGACCGTCACGGTCGCGGCGGTCCTGGGTGCGACCTACCTGGGCAACACCTACCAGACCGCGAACGCCGTGCCGAACCTGCTGTTCGAGCTCTTCGCCGCCGGTGCCCTCCAGGCCGTGCTCGTCCCGGTGATGGTCGACGCGATCGACCGCTCCCGCGACGACGCCGAGCACGCCGCCGGCGCGGTGCTGGGCGCGGCGCTGACGCTGCTCGCCGGCGTGATGGCCGTCGGACTCGTGGCGGCGCCGTGGCTGATGCGGCTGCTGTTCTCGGGTGTCTCCGACACCGCCACTCGCGCCGCCGAGGTGGAACTCGGCACGTTCTTCCTCTGGTTCTTCCTGCCGCAGGTGCTGTTCTACGCGCTCAACCTGGTTGCCACGGCGGTGCTCAACGCCACGGGCCGGTTCTCGTTGCCGGCGTTCGCGCCGACCGTGAACAACGTCGTCGTGATCGGCACCTACCTGTTGTTCGCGTGGATGCGTGACGGGGAACCGCCGAGCCTCGAACTGACCGGCCCGCAGCAGTTGGTCCTCGCGGCCGGCACGACGCTCGGTGTCGTGGCGTTCTGCAGTGTGCCGTTCATCGGCGTGTGGCGGACCGGGTTCCGTCTCCGACCCCGACTCGACCTCCGCCACCCGATGGTGGCGCGGGTCGCCCGTCAGGGTGCGTGGGCTGCGGGCTTCCTGGCCGCCAGCCAGTTGTTGCTCGGGGTGATGCTCGTGCTCGCCAACGGCTCCGAGGGCGGCGTCGTGGTGCAACAGCTCGCCTACGTGCTGTTCCTCCTCCCGGTGTCCCTGCTGGCGGTGCCGGTCTTCACCACTGCCTTCCCGACGATGACTCGGCGCGCGTCCGCGAACGACTGGTCCGGGTACGCCGACGAGGTCGGACGCGTCGCCCGCTCGGTGGTCTTCCTGACGGTCCTGAGCGCCGCCGGACTCGTCGCCCTGAGCGCGCCGCTGTCACGTCTCGTCGCGCTCGGCAACGCCTCGGTGCAGTCCGTCGAGGTGGAGCGGGCGATCGCTGCGTTCGCGGTCGGGTTGCCCGGGTTCGCGATGGTGCTGTTCCTCACCCGTGCCAGCTACGCGCGCCGCGTGGTGCGGACCCCCACGATGGTCAACGTGCTCGTCGCAGCGTTCGGCGCGGTGATCATGCTCGGGCTCGTGCAGGTGGTCGAACCGGGGTGGCGCATCGCGATCCTCGGACTCGGGAACGCGCTGGCGCAGAGCGTCGGTGCGGTCCTGCTCACCGTCGAGCTCCGCACCGACCTGATCGCTCGCGGTCAACGACTGCGCGGCCAGCTCCTGCCGGCGATGCGCGTGGCGCTGGCGGCGGTGCTGGCGGTCGGAAGTTGCCGGTGGCTCGTCGAGCGCCTGTCACCGGACCAGGTGGTACCCGCGCTGGTGGCGGTCGTGGTGGGCGTTGCCGTGGTCGGTGCGATCGGTGTCGCCGTCGTGTCACTGCTCGGGGGACCGCGGCCGGCGGCTCTGGTTGCCAGCATGGGTGGAGCGACGCGCTCGTGAGCGTCTGCGACGGTGCGCGACCCTCGCCGTCCGATCCTGGTCGGACCGTGCCCCAGGTGGTGGGCCCGGCGACCGGCGGCATCCGCACCCACGTCCGTTGTCTGGCGTCGGGCCTGACGCAACGCGGGATCGTCGCACCGCTGCTCGGCCCGGCGGGCGTCCTCCCGGACGGTGAGGGGGCCGGCGTCGTCGACGTTCCGTCCGGCGCCTCGCCCGTGGGGTGGTGGCGCGCCCGTCGGCAACTCGGGCCATGGCGCACGGACGCGGACATCGTGCACGCTCATGGCATCAAGGCGGCCTCGATCGCGGGGTCCCGGCGCGGTGGCCCACCGATGGTCATGACGCTCCACAACGTCCCGCTCCCGGACGCCTCGGGTCGGGTTCCGGTGTGGCGGACGCGGCTCACCGAACGCACTCTGGGTGGAGCGACCCGCATCATCGTTCCCGCGGCGTGGATGGTCGACGAGGTGCCGAGGTCACACCGCGCCCGCGTGCGTGTCGTCGCTCCGGCCGCGCCCGCGCCCGTCGTGCGTCGCGACCGGGATGCCGTGCGAGCCGACTGGGGCGTCACGTCGGACGTCCCCGTTGCGGTCTGCGTGGCCCGGCTGCACCCGCAGAAGGGGCTCGACGCCCTGGTGGACGCGTGGCGTGTGGTCCGCTCGACCGTGCCGCGTGCCGAACTCGTGATCGTCGGCGACGGTCCGGAGCGCGCGGCGCTCGAACGCCGCGTGGCCGACGGCACGACCGGTGTCCGACTGTTCGGCGCATCGGCGAACGCCGCGGACCTGATGGCGGCCGCCGACGTCGTGGTCATCAGCTCCGTGTGGGAGGCGCTGCCGCTCGTGCTGATCGAGGCGCTCCAGCTGGGCAGGCCGGTGGTGAGCACCGACGTGGGCGTCGCCCGGGAGCTGCTCGACGGCGACGCCGCGGGCGACGTCGTCCCCGTGGGTGACGCACCGGCGCTGGCCGCGGCCCTCATCGACCGACTCACCGGATCCCGCTCGCCCGGCCAAGCGGGCGGACACGTCGCGACGGCCGAACGGTTCGCACCGGATGCGCTGATCGACGCGGTCGTCGACGTGTATCGGGAGCTGTGGTGAGCGCGCTGGTGCGCCGCACGAGCGGCGCGGTGTCGCAGGTTCGGCTCGCCGTGATCGCGGCCGTGGTCGTGGCGGTGTCGGCGGCATCGACGCCGGTGGCGTCGGCCGATGAGGCGCAGCCGTCGAAGGTGCTCCTGGTGATGACCCCGGCGCTCACCTGGGACCGGGCGCACACCCAGATGCCGACACTGTGGTTGTTCGCAAGGCGCGGTGCGGTGGCGTCGATGAGCACCCGGACGGCGGCGGAGCAGGCCGACGACGCCGCCGGTTACCTGACCGTCGGCGCCGGCCGTCGGGCGGGAT
>CAJBIS010000174.1 GCA_903953195.1 uncultured Actinomycetes bacterium | reverse complement strand
GTCCGGCTGCGCAACACCATCGGCACCGGGCAGCCGACCTACCGCTACGAGCGCGACGTCGAGCAGTTCTTCCGGCACTCCCCGGCCGTCATCCGCGACTGAACCGCCCGGACGGGCCTCAGACCCCGGCCACGGTGGCCGCGAGTTCGGCCACGCGCCGGCGGATCCCCGGCCATGTGTAGCCCTGCAGGAACACCTGCTCCCCGGCGTCCGCGAGTGACTGTCGCAGCTCCGGGTCGTCGATCAGCCGGAGGCACGCATCGGCGAAGGACCGGGCGTCGTCGGCGATGAGGACGCTGCGACCGTCGACCACGTCGATGCCCTCGCAGCCGACCGTGGTCGTCACCATCGGCAGGTGGTGAGCGAGCGCCTCGACGACCTTGAGACGGGTGCCGGCACCGACCCGGATCGGAACGACGGACACGTCCGTGCGGTCGAGTTCGGCCCGGACGTCGTCGACCGGGCCGACCAGGTCGACCCCCGGCACGTCACGGATCCACTCGACGGGTCCGGGGCTGCGTCCGACCACCCGGAAGCGCACACCCGGATGGTGGTCCCGCACGATCGGGAACACCTCACGCACGAACCAGCTCACCGCCTCGGTGTTCGGTTCGTAGTCGAGCGCGCCGACGAAGCCCAGCGTCGGGCGGTCGCCGGCCAGCGACCGCCGGTCCGTGATGGCGTCCGGCACGGTCTCGGCGCCGTTCGCGATCACCGTCACGTTCGACACACCGGACCGATCGGCGTCGAGGCCGCTGCACACGACCACCCGCTCCACCTCGCCGGCGCACCGACGTTGGAGGGCGTCCCACCGACGTTCGTCCACCAGGTCGAAGCCGCGCGACGTCACCCACCGGACCGCGGCCCGCGCCCGGCCGGTGACGCCGGCACCGGATTCGACGCGTAGGGGCGAGCGACGGCGCAGCCGGAGCGCCAGGTTCTCGAGGTTGTCGAAGTCCACGATCGACGGCGTCGCAGGGAACAGGTGGTGCACCGGCCACCACGTGTGCACGTGCGAGTACCAGATCAGGTCGTAGTCATGGGCGCGCCACGCGTCGAGCTCGGCGAGCGGAGCCGTCCAGTCGGTGGACAGCACCCGACGGGGCGGGCCGCCACCCGCCCACTCACCGAGCCAGTCGCGCACCCTGCGCTCGGCACCCACCTCGGGAGCGAGCGTCCGATCGACCCCGGGCCACGGCGACGGCGCGGGCACGGGTGACGTCGGGCGCCGCAGCCCGACGACGTCGACGGTGCCCGCCTCGGCGAGACCGCCGACGATCTGCGACAGCCGGTGTCGGTACCCGTCGACCGCCGGCCATGGGTACAGTTCCGCCACCACCAAGGTCCTCATGCGCCGACCACCACGGCGACGAACCGTACCGGAGGCCGGCCCATGGGACAGGTCCACATCGAACGACGCGGCCGCACCGCCGTCCTGACTCTCGACGACCCGAAGCGACGCAACGCCCTGTCACTCGGGCTGTGCGCGGCACTGAAGGACTCCGTCGAGGAGCTCGAGGCGGACGACACCGTCGGTGCGCTCGTCGTGACCGGACAGGCCCCGGCGTTCTGTGCCGGAGCCGACCTGAGCGAGCTCGGCGACTCCCGCGAGGAGGGGCTGCTGGCGATCTACGAGGGGTTCCTGGCCATCGCCCGCACCCCGCTGCCCACCGTCGCCGCGGTCAACGGTGCTGCCGTCGGCGCCGGGATGAACCTGGCGCTGGCGTGCGATGTCCGGCTCGCGGCACGGTCGGCCCGCTTCGAGGACCGCTTCCTCGATCTCGGAATCCACCCCGGCGGCGGCCACACCTGGATGATGCGTCGGATCACCGGACCGCAGACCACCGCCGCCGCCGTGCTGTTCGGTGAGGTGCTCGACGGCGCAGCGGCCGAACGCGTCGGGCTCGCGTGGCGTTGCGTCGACGACGACGCGCTGCTCGACGCCGCGGTCGCGCTGGCCGATCGAGCGGCCGGCGCCCCCGCCGAACTCGTGCGGCGCACCAAGGCCACCATCGCCGACATGGCCACGATCGATGACCACCCGGGCGCCGTGCAACGCGAGCTGGTCGATCAGCTGTGGTCGATGGACCAGCCCGCGTTCGCCGAGCGGCTGGCTGCGTTGCAGCGCCGGATCACCGCAGACTGAATCGAGGGATCACGGCGGACCGAGGCGCCGGATCACGGCGGACCGAACCGGTCCGCCGGCTACATCAACCAGCTCGTGACGAGCTCGTCACGACGGTCGGCCCACTCCTCGGCCGTGATCGCGTAGCGGAAGTGGTCCTCCCACACGCCGTTGATCTCCAGGTAGCGCTCGGCGAGTCCCTCGTTGCGGAGCTCGAGCTTCTCGACGACACGGCGCGACGCCTGATTGCGAGGAATGATCGAGATCTGCAGGCGGTGCAGACGCAGCTCCTCGAACGTGTACCGCAGCACCGCGACCACCGACTCGGGCATGTAGCCCTGCCCGGCGACGCGCTCGTCGATCCAGTAGCCGACGTAGGCGCTCTGATGCGCACCCCGGTGGATCGAGTTCACGTTGATCTCGCCGGCGAAGGACCCGTCGACGAAGATGCCGAACCCGTAGCCGGTGCCGAGCTGGATCTCCCGCATGCGCACCGAGCACCGGGCCGCGAACGCCTGCCGGTCCTCGACGGTGTCGGGCTGGGCGGGGTCACGACGCGGCTCCCACTTCACGAGCCAGTCGTGACAGCGACGTCGCACCTCGCGCCACTGTTCGAAGTCGTGGGTGGTCAGCGGTCGCAGCACGACCCGCCGACCCTGGAGGCTGGCGGGGGCGAACGGATCGTCGACGGCCCGGCGACGCAGCATCCCCGCACCCTACCGAGCCACGGCCCGATCACCCGAGTTGACTGGCCACCAGTCCATCGAGGATGTCGGACTCCGACACCACGCACTCCTGCAACCCGAACGACCGGAACACCGACACCAGCACGCACAGCCCGCCGACGATCACATCGGCGCGTGCCGATTCGAGGCCCGGATTGTGGCGCCGATCGGCGAGCGACTCGATGGCGAGCGTCCGGAACACGTCCTCGGCCGCGTCCTTGGTGAGCACGAAGTGGTGGATCAGCTCCGGGTCGTACTCGGTGAGGCCCTGCTCGACCGCCGCAGCGTTGGTGATCGTGCCGGCGAGCCCGACGAACGTCCGGGCGGTCGCGAGTTCGGGCACCTCGCGCAGCACGTCGTCGAGGTGCAGCTGGATCTCACCCAGGCAGTTGGACAGCTCCTCGGCCTGCGGCGGGTCGTGCTGCAGATGCTTCTCGGTCATGCGCACGCATCCGACGTCGATCGAGATGGACCCCTGGACCTCGGTGGTGCCGACGGCGAACTCCGTCGAGCCGCCCCCGATGTCGACCACCAGGAACGGGCCGTCGGCCGGGTCCAGGTCAGCGGTCGCGCCCCGGAACGAGAGCGCCGCCTCCTCCTGCCCGCTGAGCAGCTCGGGCCGGGTCCCCAGGATCTCGGTGGCGGCGTCGAAGAACGTGTCGCGATTCGCGGCGTCACGCGACGCTGACGTGGCCGCCATCCGCACCTGCGACGCGCCCAGTCGATCCATCACACTGCGGTACTCGCGCAGGACCTCGAGGGTGCGTTCGATCGCCTCGTCGTCGAGTCGTCCGGTGCGATCGACACCCTGACCGAGCCGTGTGATCCGCATGAGTCGCTCGATCGGCGTCCCGTCGGCCTCGGCCACCAGCAGCCTCACGGAGTTGGTTCCGCAGTCGATGGCGGCCACGCGCCCCTCAGTCATGTTCCGCTCCCGTCTCGAAGGTGTTCAGTTGCATCTCGACCCACGCGCCGACCGGATCGTCGCCCGTGGCCAGATAGCTGGCGTAGTGCGCGTGCAGGCACTTGACCCCGGTGCGTGTCCCGCCGACGCCGCCGAAGGGCCGCGGTCCGGTGTGGTCGGCGGGGATCGCCGCATCACGCGCCGCAGCGGCACGCCGGTGCGCTGCGGCGAGCTCGCCGGCGTCGACCGCGGCCTCGGCCTGCTTCACGCCACCGGCCGCCTCGAGCGTCCCGATCCGTCGCAACAGGTCCGGATCGACGAGCCAGAAGCGGGTCGGCATGGGCGTGCCGTCGTCGAGCAGCGGCTCGTTGCGGATCACCACAGGAGCATCGGCGGCGTCACGCACCACCACGGCGAACCGGCCCCGCGGCCGGCGACCCAACCGGGCCTCGACCGCCGCCACGTCGTCCGGCGACGCCACCTCGGGCGACGCCGAGTCGGGTGACGCCATGTCGTCGACCGGCGGGGGGACCATGCTGCGACTGTAGCGGCGGCTCGGAGTCGGTCCCGTGGGCCGCGGCAGGCCGGCGCTCAGGGGACGAGTCGGCGCCAGCCGCGCTCGGCCCACCAGCCGAGCAGCACCCCGCTCACGGCGATGGCGAGCAGTCCGGGCCAGATGTCGGACCACGCGCAGGTGCCCACGAAGCCGCACCGGGCCATGTCCAGGATGTACGTCAGGGGGTTCAGGCGGGCGACGTGTGGCAGCCACCCCTCCTGCAGTTCGAGTGGGACCGTGCCGACCGACAGGAACATCACGACGAACAGCCCGATCTGGACGAGCCCGCCGGCCGACTGACGCTGCAGTCGGTACATGACTCCCAGCCCCCAGAGGGACCCGAGCGCCGCCACCGCGAACGCTCCGATCGCCAACCACCACACCGCCGCGATCCCGCCGGGGAACGTCATGCCCCCGATGATGCCGAGGACGAGCGTGATCGAGAGCGGCAGCAGCGCCCGGATCATCGCCCACAGCACGCTCGCCGCCGGCACCGTCCACCGGGCCGCCGGTGCGAGCAGGAGTCGGTCGTAGAACCCGCCCTCGAGGTCGCGACCCAGCGTGAACGCCGAGGCCAGCGCCGCGAAGCTCGCCGTCTGCAGGCAGGCGTACGGCACCATCCAGTTGTAGATGTTGTCCGTCGGGTAGCCCGGCAGCTCGGTCAGGCCGCGGAACGTGCCCGAGAACGCGACGGTGAAGAAGATCGGCATCACGATCACCGGGATGATCGCGGCCGGGATGCGCCGGAGCGACGTCATGCTCCGACGGAGGATCTGCTGGATCAGCGGCCACGACGGCACCGACGGTGATGCGGCGGACGGCGCGGGGGACGGTGCGGTGACGGTCACGACGCCACCGCCAGTCGACGTTGCAGCTGCCGGGTGGCGAACGTCATGCCGATCACACAGATCCCGAGACACACCCCGATGCTGACCGCGGCCGCCGACGGCGAGAACTCCTCGAGCACCTGGACCCGCATGCCGTCGACCATCCAGGTGATCGGGTTGAGCTCGGCGAGGCGCTGGTACCAGCCCGACATGAGCTGGGTCGGGAAGAACGCGCTCGACAGGAACAACAGGATGAAGATCAGCGGGAAGAACCCCTGGACCGCCTCGGGCTGACCCGTGCGGGCCGCCAGGCCGGCGGCGATCGAACCGAGTCCGAGCGACAACAGCACCGCCACGACGAGCAGGACCAGTCGACCGGGGATCCCGCCCCGCACCTCGGCACCGAACGGGAGGAGCACGACCTGGAAGAAGATGGCCTGGACGAGCCCGAACGCCATGGCGCCGGCGAGCCGGCCGATCAGGATCGCCGGGCGACTCACGGGCGAGGCGACCAGTCGGTCGAAGAAGCCGCCCTGGATGTCGGTCGCGAGTTCCGATCCCCCGTTGATGCCGCCGAACATCACGCCCTGGATGATGGCGGCGGGGAGCAGGAACATGAGGAACGTCGTCCCCGGCGGGATCACGCCCGGGATGGATGCCACGCCACCCATCGCAGATGAGTTCACCGCGACGAGCAACAACGGGAACACGGTCGCCGGGATCCACGAACTGGGCTGACGGGCGAAGCGGAGGATGGCCCGATGACTGAGCGCCACACCCTGGGTGAACGTGTGCCCGCTCGTCACGGCGGCGGTGGAGTCGACAGCGGCGCTCACGAGGCGTCCTCGGCGGCGGCCTCGGCCGCGCCCTCGAGTCGGCGGCCGGTGGCCTCGGCGAACACGTCGTCGAGTGACGGCGTGTTGAGCTCCATGTGGTGGATCGAGATCCCGGCCGCGTCGAGTGCCCGCACGGCGTCGGCGGCACCGGCGGCACCGGCGTAGAGCCCGACGGCCACGCGACCCGCCCGGGCCGGGCGCGGCTCGCCGACGCCGACGAGTGCCTCGTGCGTGCGCTCCTCGTCACCGGGATCGACGTCGATCAGCAGCGTCGGCAGTCCGACCTCGGACTTGAGGGTGGCCGGGGTGCCCTCCCGCACGATCGTGCCGTGGTCGATGATCGCGACGCGGTGCGCCAGTTCGTCGGCCTCCTCGAGGTACTGCGTGGTGAGGAACACCGTCGTGCCCAACTCGGTGTTGAGGCGCCGCACCTCGCCCCACAGGTTGAGCCGGCTCATCGGGTCGAGACCGGTGGTCGGTTCGTCGAGGAACAGCACCGCCGGCTCGTGCATCAGCGCGAGCGCGAGGTCCAGCCGCCGCCGCATGCCACCCGAGTACCCGCCGACGAGTCGGTCGGCGGCCTCGGTGAGTCCGACCCGGTCGAGCAGGACCTCGCTGCGGTCCCGCCCGGCGCGGCGACCGATGCCGTAGAGCGTCGCCTGCAGGTGGAGCAGTTCACGCCCGGTCATGAGCGGGTCGATCGCGGCATCCTGCAACGCGACGCCGATCGACGCCCGGACCCTCGCCGGCTCCCGGACGACGTCGAACCCGGCGACCGATGCGGTGCCATCCGTCGGTCGCAGCAGCGTCGTGAGCATCCGGACCGTCGTCGACTTGCCTGCACCGTTCGGCCCCAGGAACCCGAAGATCTCACCCTCGGCCACCTCGAGATCGACCCCGTCGACGGCTCGGACGTCACCGAACTCCCGGACGAGGCCGTGAGCGGCGATGGGCGGAGCGGAGGAGGAACTCATGTGCGGATCTCGGTTCGTGAGCGGAGTGGTGGGAGGTTGCTGGTGGTGCGGTGGCCAGCAGGGCGGTGCGGCCGAACCGCGATCACTGCGAGGCGGTGGCGACGCTCGACGCGATCAGGTCGAACGGCCAACCGTTCGGCAGATTCACGCCGGCGGTCGACGGCGGCAACACCGCGTACGACTCCTCGCCGGGTTCGACCAGCCCCAGGTCACGGCTGGCGATCCGCCGGACCTCCGCGGGGTCGTCGAACCGGGCCCGACGGGCGATCAGCTCGTTGTTCTCCGCGGTGAGCCGTCCGAGCTCGGCCTGTTGTTCGGCCACCTGGTCGCGCTGATCGAACCAGCCGAGCACCGGCCCGGCGAGCAGCAGCCCGGCGAGCGCGGCGACGCCCACGACCAGGAGCACGCGCGCCGGCGAGCGACGGGGCCGGGATGCACTCACGAGCGGCGGGCCCCGAGCGGCGCGAGCGCCGCGGCGCCGCGGAAGACGGCGGAGTCACCCAGCTCCTCCTCGATGCGGAGCAGCTGGTTGTACTTGGCGACACGGTCGGATCGAGCCGGTGCGCCCGTCTTGATCTGCCCGCAGTTCGTGGCGACGGCGAGGTCCGCGATGGTGGTGTCCTCGGTCTCACCCGAGCGGTGCGACATGACCGCGGTGTACCGGTTGTGCTGGGCGAGTTCGACGGCCTCGAGCGTCTCGGTGAGCGAACCGATCTGGTTCACCTTCACGAGGATCGAGTTGGCGACCCCGGTGTCGATGCCGCGGGCGAGCCGTTCGGTGTTGGTGACGAACAGGTCGTCGCCGACGAGCTGCACCCGGTCACCGAGGGCCGCCGTCAGCGCGGCCCAGCCGTCCCAGTCCTCCTCGGCCATGCCGTCCTCGATGGACACGATCGGGTAGCGGCCGCACAGGTCGGCCAGGTAGTCGGCGAACTCCGCCGACGTGAGCGAACGCCCCTCGCCCGCCAGCGTGTAGCGACCGTCGGCGAAGAACTCGGTGGAGGCGACGTCGAGTGCGATGGCGATCTCGTCGCCGGGCGTGCGGCCGGCACGTTCGATGGCCTCGACGAGCAGGGCGACGGCCTCCTCGTTGCTGCCCAGATTCGGGGCGAACCCGCCCTCGTCACCGATCGCCGTCGACAGCCCGCGGCCGTGCACCACCTGCTTGAGCGTGTGGTAGCACTCGACGCCCCAGCGGAGCGCCTCCGAGAACGACGCCGCGCCGACCGGCATGAACATGAACTCCTGCAGGTCGACGTTGTTGTCGGCGTGCTCGCCGCCGTTGATCACGTTCAGCATGGGCACCGGGAGGACACTCGCGTTGGTGCCGCCGACGTAGCGGTAGAGCGGCACCTCGAGTTCGCCGGCCGCGGCTCGGGCCACCGCCAGCGAGACGCCCAGGATGGCGTTGGCGCCCAGCCGGGACTTGTTGGGCGTGCCGTCGAGGTCGATGAGCAGGCGGTCGACGTCACGCTGGTCCAGCGCATCGAAGCCCACGAGCGCGTCCGCGATCTCATCGTTCACGTTGTCGACGGCGTCGAGCACACCCTTGCCGACGTAGCGGTCGGTGTCGCCGTCACGCAGCTCGGCCGCCTCGAAGGCCCCGGTGGAGGCGCCGGAGGGGACGGCGGCACGCCCGAGCACGCCCGAGTCGAGTTCGACCTCGACCTCGACCGTCGGATTGCCCCGGGAATCCAGGATCTCGCGGGCCCACACGCCTTCGATCACGCTCACGTACGACTCCTCATCAATTGACGCCGACATCCGGCGGGGTGACGGTGAGCACCGAGCCCCGTCGCGGCCTTCGGCCGACCAGTGCGACGACCCACGGTATCGCCACGAGACGGGCGCCACGCGCCACGCCCGGCGGCACCGCCACCCATCGAGCCCGGATCGGGCCGGATCGGCGACGCGCCGTGACCGGCGGATGTCGGATCGGGCTCAGTTCCGTTGGTTCCGGGCGCCACCGGAACCGGACGAGCCGGACGAGCTGCCACCCGACGATCCGGTCGAGCTCGTCTCCGATGATCCGGCGGAGCTCCCGCTCGACGAGCCGTCCGGCTCGGTCGTCGTCGTGGATCCCGTGCCGGCGGGCTCCGAGGTCGGGGCGCCGGTCACCCGGGCCATCCGATCGCGGATCAACTCGGCGAACGCCCGGGCACCCATCGGGT
This sequence comes from uncultured Actinomycetes bacterium, assembly GCA_903953195.1. Classification (GTDB taxonomy): domain Bacteria; phylum Actinomycetota; class Acidimicrobiia; order Acidimicrobiales; family Microtrichaceae; genus SXMI01. The sequence continues at coordinate 17,321 of CAJBIS010000174.1, read as the reverse complement.
TGAGGTGGGTGCCATCCCCGGTGAACCAGTCGGCGTGCTCCTCACTGACCGCGAACCAGTCGACCAGCACCGCGTTGCGGTGCCGCTTCGTGGCGTCGACGATGCGTTCGTTGACCAGCGACTCCCACGGCCGGTCCACCTTGGCGTTCACCAGCAGCACCGGATGGTCGGGCGGCACCAGCTCGAAGATCCGATCGAGATCGTCGTCCTCGAACGTGCCGTTGGTGCCGGCGTTGACGATCAGCGGGCCCGGCAACGAGTCCGCGGCCGCGTAGGCCTTCACCGTGGAGAGGATCTTGTCGAACTGCCGCGACACCTCGGCGTCGACCCGGAGCCCCGGCATCGCGTTCTTCAGCTCCTGTTGTGCGCCCAGCACCACCGAGTCGCCGATCATCACCGAGTTCGTCGGCGTCTGACGGACCGCCGCCCCGGTTCCGGCGTCCGCGGCCTCCTCGACCCCGGCGGTCACCTCGGGCGACGTCGCGTCGGCGATCGTCGTCGTCGGTCCGGACGGCTCGTTGCCCACCAGCGACGTCGACGGGGCCGTCGGTGGGGCCTGCACCACACCGCCACCGGCGGCGACGTCGTCGGCCAGACCGGTGGCGTCGAGCGCGATCTCGTCGCGAGCCGGATCGCTCGCCGCCTTCTGGAGCCCCCAGGCGATCAGCACGGTGAGCCCCAGCCCGATGCCGCCGATGACCAACCCCTGCCGGACGGCGAACACCCGACGCTCGCCCCGACCGTGGCGCAGGTTCTCCCACCACGCGCCGAGGGCGCCGGCGCGGATCGGCTGCTCGATGTAGCGGTACGACAGCTCCGCCGCGATCATCGTCAGGGTGATGCGGAGGACGAAGAGCGGGGTGCCCGTCAACGGCACGTCGATCCCCGGTCGCGTCACCATGAAGATCGGCCAGTGCCACAGGTAGATCGAGTACGAGCGACGACCCAACCACTGCAACGGCGCGACGCCCAGCACCCTGCCCAGCCACGCGGACGGGTGCACCACGACGGCGATCACCACGATGCAGACCAGGTCGAGCAGGAAGAACCCGCCGCGGTAGATGAACGAGTCGAACGCGTTCACCCGGGTGAGGAACCAGACGATGATCGCGAGACCCAGGACGCCGGTGATGTCGAGCGCCGCCCCCGCTCCCGGCCCGCTCTGCCGGCGCTCGCGCCATGGCGCCCAGACCATCGCGAGCATCGCGCCGAGCAGCAGGCCCGAGGCGCGGGCGAAGGTGTTGAAGTACGCCGCCGACGGATCCTCGAACGGCGAGTAGAGGACCGCCATGTAGATCGCCGAGGCCACCGCGAGTCCCACGAGCGTCCAACGGACCTTCCTGTGGGCGAACCGCGCCACACAGAGGATGAAGATCGGCGGGAAGAAGATGTAGAACTGCTCCTCGATCGCCAGGGACCACAGGTGCTGCAGCAGCGGCGGTCGACCGGCCTGGGCGAAGTAGGACTGGTCCAGATGGATCTGCCACCAGTTGCTGACGTACAGGAGGGCGGCGATCACGTCACCGCCCATGCGTCCGGCGGCATCGCGATAGACGATCAGCGACGCGACGGACACCACGGCGAGCAGCAGGTACAGCGCCGGGAGCAGGCGCTTGGCGCGACGGACCCAGAAGTTCCGCATCGACACCGCACCGGCGTGCTCACGCTCCTCGAGGAGCAGCGTGGTGATGAGGAACCCGCTGATGACGAAGAATACCTCGACGCCCAGGAAGCCGCCGGGCATCCAGCTGACGTCGGCGTGGTAGAGCACGACGGCGGCGACCGAGATGGCGCGCAGGCCGTCGAGACCCGGCCGATAGCCGAGCCTCGCCGGCGCCGGGGCCTGGGTCATCGTGCTCACCGGCTCATTCTTGCCTGCCGCACCACCGCACCGGAGGTCACTGACGGCGTGTCGATCAGCGGGGCGTGAGCTCGCAGCGGAACGAGCTCACCGACCGGGCGAAGATGTTGGGCTCCACCACGCACTCGCTCAGCGCCACGGGCGGCCGGAACCGACGGGTCAGCTCGCCGAACAGCATCCCGAGCTCGTACCGGGCCAGGTTGGCCCCGATGCAGAAGTGGGTGCCGTGACCGAACGCGACGTGGGGGTTGGGACTCCGGGTCACGTCGAAGGTGAACGGATCCGCGAACACCGCCTCGTCACGATTGGCCGACGGGTAGAGGATGATGACGCGGTCGCCGGCCGCCACCGGCTGGTCGCCGATCGTCGTGTCCCGGACCGCGGTGCGGAAGAAGTTGTTGAGCGGCGTGACCCACCGGATGAGCTCCTCCACCGCACCCGGCACGAGTTCGGGCCGGTCGGCGAGCAGGTTCCACTGGTCGGGCTGCTCGGCGAACACGTTCAGGCCGTGCGAGATGACCGTCCGGGTCGTCTCGGCGCCGCCGGCGATGAACAGGCCGACCTCGTTCACCATGCGCTCGTCGGAGTAACCGTGGCCGCCGTCGATGTCGGCGTTCGCCCAGACCGAGACCAGATCGTCCATCGGACAACCGGTGCGTTCCGGGACCACCTGTCCGAGCAGCTCGGAGAACTCCATGATCGTGGCGAACAGGTCGACCGCCTCCTGACCGCCGCTGGGCGCGGCGTCGATCCGCATGAGGCGCTCGGACCAGCGCTGGATGTCGGCCCACCGGTCCTCAGGGAACCCGAGCAACCTCGCGGTCAGCCGGCACGGGAGCTGCGCGGCCAGGTCGGGCACCACGTCGAGTTCGCCGCCGCCGGCGACCGGCGCCAGCAGCGCCTCGATGGTCGCCCGCAGCCACGGCTCGTGGTCGCGCACGGCGCGCGGCGTGAACCGTGTCGACACGAGACGTCGCTGCGTGACGTGGTCCGGGTCGTCGAGGGCGATGATGTTGTTCTCATCGGGCGCCCACCACGAGCGATAGCCCTGCCCCGACACGAACGTGGCGCTGTTCCGCTCGACGTCGAGCACATCGGCGTGACGGGTGACCGCCCACAGTCCGTTGCGCTCGTCGCGGTAGACCGGCTCGTGCTGACGCATCCACGTGAACGCCGGATGCGGGTCGACCCGGTAGAAGTCCGGATCGAGCAGGTCGACCTCGGGGCGGGTGCTGGGTTCCGTCGTCGTGCTCACCACGCCATTCTCGCCCAGCTCGACGCTCTCCGCCGACGCAGACGGCGCGCTTCGGCGGAGAACTCGGACTCAGTCGTCCTCGGCGTGGGTGACGGGGTCCTCCCCCATCCAGGCCCGCAGGGTGTTCTTCAGCTTGGTCTGCTGGATGAAGATGTCGTGCTCGGGAGGCACTCCGCCCGCGGGCTGCGGGGACTTCCAGTAGAAGCTGAGCCACTCCTGGACACCCGACTGGCCGGCGCGCTGGGCCAGATCGAGGAACAGCGCCAGGTCCAGCACGATCGGCGCGGCGAGGATCGAGTCGCGACACAGGAAATCGACCTTGATCTGCATCGGGTAGCCCATCCACCCGAAGATGTCGATGGCGTCCCACCCCTCCTTGTTGTCACCGCGGGGCGGGTAGTAGTTGATGCGCACGACGTGGTCGATGTTCCCGTAGAGCTCGGGGTAGACCTCGGGCTGGAGGATCGTGTCGAGCACGCCGAGCTTCGACACCTCCTTGGTCTTGAAGTTCTCCGGGTCGTCGAGGACCTCACCGTCGCGGTTGCCGAGGATGTTCGTCGAGTACCAGCCCCGCATGCCGAGCATCCGCGCCTTGAACCCCGGGGCGAGGATCGTCTTCATCAGCGTCTGGCCCGTCTTGAAGTCCTTGCCGGTGACCGGCACGCCGTTGGCCTCGGCGAGCTCGTCCATGCACGGCAGGTCGATCGACAGGTTCGGTGCACCGTTCGCGAACGGGACACCACACACGAGCGCGGCGTACGCGTAGATCTGGCTGGGCGAGATGTTCTCGTCATCGGCGCGGAGCCCGGCCTCGAACGCCTCGACCGTGGCGTGCACCTCGGAGGGCTCCTGGTAGGCCTCGGTGGAACCGCACCACACCATCACCAGCCGCTCACACTGCTGCTCGGTCCGGAAGCGCTCGATGTCCTCGATCACCTGCTGGGCGAGATCCCACTTGTTGTCGCCGGTCTTGACGCGGACGCCGTCGAGCTTCTTGACCCATCGCTGATCGAACACCGCGGTCATGGCGTTGATGCCCTCGAGCTCGGCCGACAGCGGCGCGAGGTCGGCCTCGTTGAGCACGCCGCAGGTGCGGGCGGCCTCGAGGGCGTTCGCCGAGATCGGATCCCAACCGCCGAACACCACGTCGTCGAGCGAGGCCAGTGGCACGAAGTCGCGGATGAGCGGGTTGCGACCCTCGTCACGGCGACCGAGCCGGATGTGGGCCATCTGCGACAGCGATCCGATCGGGGCGGCGAGCCCCTGCCGGGTGGCGAGGACGCCGGCGTAGGCGGTCGAGGCGACGGCGCCCATGCCGGGGGTGAGGATGCCGAGTCGGCCGGACGCAGGGGCGATCTGGAGGGGTGCTGCCATGTCAGGCACTCTAGGGCGCCTCGCGATGCCGGTAGCGAGCCTCGGCCCGCAGCGTGCGCTGTCGGAGGGCGTCCTCCGGGTCGACGCCGCTGCGGCGGCAGGACTCGACGACGAGGCCCAGGAGTTCGCCCACGAGCGCCGGGTCGGCCGGCGCCGCGATCAGTGCGTCCGCTGCCGCGACGAGCGACGAACTCTCGTCGTCGGGACCGGTGGCGGAGTCGTCGACCAGACCCAGCGCCTCGGCCTTGCGAGCCACCTTCAGCGCCCGCGCCAGCGCCGGCAGTGACGCCGGGATCCCGTCGAACGCCGAGGACCGTCCGAGTTCGACGCGTTTGGCGCGCTCCCACTCGGTCTCGAGTGCGGCGATCTCCGGCACGTCGGTCGCCGCAACGTCCTCGCCGAGGTGCGGATGACGGTGCTCGAGTTTCGAGCGGATCGATGCGGCGACGTCCCCGAGCGTGAACCATCCCGCCTCGGCTCCGATCGTGGCGTGGAACACGACCTGGTAGAGCAGGTCGCCGAGCTCACCACAGAGTTCGTCGGCGCCCTCGCCGGTCTCGGGGTCGTAGGCGTCGATGGCGTCGAACACCTCGTGCGCCTCCTCGAGCAGATACCGCTTCAACGAGTCGTGCGTCTGCTCGTTCTTCCACGGATCGAGGTCACGGAGACGCTCGACCAGGAGCGACAGCGCCACCACCTCGCCACCGACGGGCGCGCCGAGTTCCGGCACGAGGACCGAGGTCAGGTGGTCGGCGTCGACGGCCCGGTCGAGGTCCTCCCACGGCACGGTGAGCACCTGCTCGTCGGGCAGGCCGAGATGGTGCAGCACGACGACCGGCTCCGTGGGCATCGGGTCCACCGCGAGCTTGATGTCGCTGAGCACGAACCGGTGATCGCACTGCGCGACGAGCAGCGGACCGGGCAGGCCGGCGGCCGCCGTGGTGAACCGGTGTCCGTCGACGAGCTGCACACCTCGCTCGACCGGGTCGATTCCGAGCCGCACCCAGGTGAGGTCGAGGAACGACATCGCCGGATGCAACCGGACGTCCACCCGGTCGTCCGCGAGCAACAGTTCGACGGTGTGCTCGGCCACGACCGGCGATCCCGGCACCGCGTACACGACCGGCGCCGACGACGCCGACGACGCCGAATCCGCCGCTGCGGTCGCCAGCACGACGAGGTCGTCGACGATCCCGCCGTAGACCTCCTCCATCGACTCGGCCGCCGCGTAGCGGTGGTCGAACGAGGTGGCGGAGCGGAGCAGCGAGCCACGCAGCGCCTCGGCGGCCGGGTGACGAAATGTCCGCAGGACACACGTCGACGCCGCAGCGATCAGCGACCGCGTCCCCTCGGTCAGCAGGTCCGGACCGGCGGGGCCGAGCCCCACCACGTCGAGGACGGGCGGCACGCTCAGGGAGCCACGGGCGCGGCGCCCGGCTGGGCCGCCGGCGCCGATGAGGCCGGACCGGTGCCGGCCGAACCGGCCCCGGCGTCGGCAGGCGCCGGGCCCGACGGATCCACCGCACGGCCGTCGGCGGGCGGAGCGCCGGAACCGCCACCCGACGAACCTGACGCACCGGTGCCGCCACCGGCACCGGGAAGGTCCTGGAGAACCGGCGGCAACGTCGACGGCGTCGCCGGTCCCGCCGGGGCGACGACCTCGAACGAGCCGCTCTGCGACACCGCTGCGGTGCCGTACCGGGGGTTCACCTGCACGGCATCGGCGAGCACGAGGTTGAGCCAGTAGCCCGCGGCCTGGGCGGGCTGCTGCTGCGCCGAGGCGAGCCGCTCGGCGATCCCTGACAGCTGCTCCTGCGCCGCGGGGTCGTCGAACGCCAGTCGACGGGTGCCGTCGACACGGAGGAAGAGCTCGACCGTGCCGGCCTGCCCCTCGATCACGACGGGACCGAGGGTCGTGCCCGGCGCGGCGTCGGTGATCCGCTCACGCACCTGGGTGGGCAGCTGCGAGGTCGGCACGCACTCCTCGGCGGGGTCGAACACGAGCTGCGCCTCGGCGACCGTGGCCGTGACGTCCTCGATGCGGCCACCGGCGGCCACCACGGCCTCCACCTGGTCGGACTGCGCCGGCAGGACAGCGACCATCGCCACGCACGTCCGGTCCCAGAGTCCCGGCGCGCCGTCGTACAGGAGCCGCAGGTCCTGCTCGCTGGCCGGATCGACCGACACGAGCCGGTTGCCGAGCGCGGTGGTGGAGCCGACGAACGCGGCCAGTCGGTCGACCGCGACATCGCTCAACTGCTCCGGGATCTGCGAGCGGACCGTCTGCTCGGCCTCGGCGAGCAGCGCGTCGTCGAGCGTGAGCCCGAACCGCTCCAGCTCCGCCCGAGCCGCGACGTTCTGGATCTCGAAGGTCAGGACCGTCCGGGCGGTCACCCCCGGGATCACCGAGTCGGTGCCCACCTCACCCGCCTGCAGCGCCTGCAGGAAGACGGCGTCCGAGGCGAGCGTGTCGACCGTGTTCACCGACACCGTCTGTCCGAACACGGTGGCCGCCCGGTCGTCCGCGGCCACTCCGCACGACGACAACACGGCGGCAGCGAGGACCGCAACGGCCACGACGAGGGTTCGACCAGTTCGCATGACGAGCGATGCTACCGCCGTCACGCGCCCGGATCCGATCCGGGCACCGCGGCGCCGTCCGGCACCACCGCATCGGGAAGCAGCTCCCTCAGCGCGTCGACGAGGGCCGGGACCATGCCATCCCCCCGCACGGCCGGCAGCAGCAGCTCGCCGGTCGCCTCCTTGAAGTGCGCCCCCTTGTACAGGCGCTGCAGGCGGGTCTGGCGGGACGCCGGCAGGCGGACCGGAGCCACCCGGGCCACCATCGGCGGACCCGAGAGCGCGGCCCCCTTGGTGACCACGAGCTCACGCACGCCGGCCCGCACACACTCGGCGCGCAGCCGGGCGACACCGATGAGCGCCGCCGCGGGTTCCGGGACGGGCCCGAACCGGTCGACCCACTCGGCCTCGATGTCGTCGACCTCGGCGGCCGTGGTGACGGCGGCCAGACGACGGTAGGCGTCGAGGCGCAGGTCCTCACGTGCCACGTACTCGAGCGGGAGGTACGCCGGCTGCGGCACCTCGATCGTGACCTCGAACGGCTCGACGACGGGCTCGCCGTTGAGCTCGGCGATCGCCTCGTTGACCATCTGGCAGTACAGGTCGTACCCCACGGCGGCGACGTGCCCCGACTGCCCGGTGCCGAGCAGGTTGCCCGCGCCACGGATCTCCAGGTCACGCATCGCGATCCGGAACCCGGACCCCAGCTCGGTCGTCTCGCCGATGGTCCGGAGCCGCTCGTAGGCCTCCTCGCTCAGTTGCCGGTCCGGCGGGAAGAACAGGTAGGCGTACGCCCGCTGACCGGCACGCCCGACCCGCCCGCGCAACTGGTGCAACTGCCCGAGTCCGAGCAGGTCGGCCCGTTCGACGACGAGCGTGTTCACCGTCGGCATGTCGATGCCCGACTCGATGATCGTCGTGCACACGAGCACGTCGAACTGCCCCTCCCAGAAGTCCATCACCACCCGCTCGAGGGACGCCTCGTCGAGTTGCCCGTGCGCCACCGCGATCCGCGCCTCGGGAACGAGCTCGCGCAGCCGGGCGGCGTGCTCCTCGATGTCGCGCACCCGGTTGTGCACGTAGAAGACCTGGCCCTCGCGCAGCAGCTCACGCCGGATCGCCTCGCCGACGGCACGTTCGTCGTACTCCCCCACGTAGGTGAGGATCGGTTGGCGCGCCGCCGGCGGCGTGTTGAGCAGCGACAGGTCCCGGATGCCGGTGAGACTCATCTCGAGCGTGCGCGGGATGGGCGTGGCGCTGAGCGTGAGCACGTCGACATCGGCGCGCAGCTGCTTGATCGACTCCTTCGCCGCCACACCGAAGCGCTGCTCCTCGTCGACGACGAGCAGCCCGAGCCTGGCGAACCGCACGTCGCCCGAGAGCAGCCGGTGTGTCCCGATGACCACGTCGACGGTGCCGTTGGCCAGACCGTCCGAGACCTCGCGCGCCTCGGCGGTCGACAGGAACCGCGACAGCATCGCCACGCGCACCGGGTGGTCGGCGAAGCGGTCCGAGAACGTCTGCAGGTGCTGCTGGGCGAGCAGCGTCGTCGGCACCAGGACCGCCACCTGGTAGCCGGCCTGCACCGCCTTGAACGCGGCGCGCACGGCCACCTCGGTCTTGCCGAACCCGACGTCACCGCACACGAGTCGGTCCATCGGGACCGCCGACTCCATGTCGGCCTTCACCTCGGCGACGGCCCGGAGCTGGTCGGGCGTCTCCTGGAACGGGAAGGCCAGTTCGACCTCGCGCTGCCACGGCGTGTCGGCGGCGAAGGCGATCCCCTCGGTGTGGAGCCGCTGCTGGTAGAGCACCACCAACTCCTGGGCGATCTCGGCGACGGCGGATCGAACCTTCGCCTTGGTGCGGGCGAAGTCGGCGCCGCCCATCCGGTTGAGCGTGGGGGTGTCGCCACCGGAGTAGAGGCGCACCGAGTCGATCTGATCGGACGGGACGTACAGCCGGTCGTCGCCGCGGTACTCGAGCAGCAGGTAGTCGCGTTCGACCCCGCCGATGGCCCGACGGACCATCCCGGCGAACCGCGCCACGCCGTGGTGGTGGTGGACGACGTGGCTGCCGACCTCGAGCGACTCGAAGAACTGCTGCGCGTCGCGACGTGATCGGGCGACACCGCGGCGCGTCCGTCGGCGACCCGTCAGGTCGGACTCGGCGAGGATCGCCACCTTCACGCCCGGGAGGATGCAACCCCGATCCTGCGGAGCGACGCACGCCACGACGGTGCCCGCTCCGGCGCCACCCGATGCGGTCTGCGCCCACACCGAGGTGTCGCGCGCCGAGCTCACGCCGAACCCCGCCTCGGACAGCACCGACACCATCCGGGGCAGGGTGCCCTCGCTGTCCGCGCAGGCGACGACCCGGTACCCGTCGGCGAGCAGCGACCGGAGCTGCCCGACGAGCGCGTCGCCGCCGCCGGCGATCGGGAGCCAGCCCACCGCGTGCACCGTCGGCACGTCGTCGCGGTCGGGAATCGAGGAGATCGTCCAGACCGGCGCATCCGTGTGCGCCAACAGACGGTCGAACGCAACGTTCAGGCGAGGCAGGTCGGCGTCGTCGGCGAGGCCCCACGTCCTCGACAGGCTGGCCGCCAGATCGACCTCCTCGTCGTGCACGCTGGTGCTCCGGTCACGGAGTCGCCGCGGGTCGACGAGGACGATCCGGCCGTCGGCGCCGAGCAGGTCGACGAGCACGTGCTCGGCATCGACGAGCCACGGGAGCCAGGCCTCCATGCCCTCGAACACCTCGCCATCGGCCAGGCGCTGCCACTGTTCACGCCCCCACGGGGCGCTCGCCACCAGCGCCTCGGCGCGCTCGCGGACCTCGTCGGACGACAGGAGCTCACGCGCCGGGAACAGCGAGACCTCGTCGATGTCGTCGGCGGCGCGCTGGTCGGCGACCGAGAACTCGCAGAGCCGTTCGACGGTGTCGCCCCAGAGGTCGATGCGGACCGGCGAGTCGGCCGTGGGCGGGAACACGTCGACGATCGATCCGCGCACCGCCACCTCGCCGCGGTGCTCCACCTGGTACTCGCGGTGGTAGCCGGAGCGCACCAGTTGCTCGACCAGCCCCAGCTGGTCGAGCTCGTCGCCGGCGCGCACGACGATCGGCTCGATGTCCTCGACGTGCGGCCCGAGCCGCTGCACGAGCGCCCGCGCCGGCGCCACCACGACCGCCAACGACTCGTCGCCGGTGCGCAGGCGCCACATGACCCGCAGGCGCCGGCCCATCGTCTCGATCGACGGACTCACCCGCTCGAACGGCAGGGTCTCCCACGCCGGGAACAACTCGACCGACCCCGGTGGCAGGAACTCGGCCAGATCGCCGGCGAGACGCTCGGCGTCGTCACCGCCCGGCACGGCGACCACCGTCGGTCGGTGGCGCGAGAGTTCGACCAGTCCGGCGAGCGCGGCCGGCTGCGCGATCGTCGGCACGACGATGTTCGCCGCCGACGCCCCGAGTGCGGCCGCGAGCCCGGGTTCACCGCGGAGCGCCGTCAGCAGACCGGCGAGCGGAGCTCCCGTGAGGGTGGTGACGTCAGGGTCCATCGCGCCGAGAGCCGAACTCAGTCGGCCGCGTTGTACCGACGCATGGCCGCGTCGATCCCGTCGGTCGCGGTCAGCTCGGCGGCGTCAGCCGCCTCGGCGATCATCACGTCGAGCAGCGTCCGTTGCGACGCGGGGACCTTCGACAGCACCCAGTCGGCGCCGCGTTCAGGTCCGCCCGGCGGCTTGCCCACACCCAGACGCAGCCGCAGGAAGTCCTTCGAGTGCAGGTGCGAGACGATCGACCGCAGACCGTTGTGGCCGGCGTGGCCGCCGCCGACCTTCAACTTGAGGCGACCCGGGTCCAGATCCAGTTCGTCGTGCACGACGAGCACCTGAGCCGGTTCCAGGTCGTGACGTCGGACCAGCGCCCCGACGGCCTGCCCGGAGTCGTTCATCCACGTCGTCGGCACCGCGAGCACCACTCGCTGATCACCCAGGCGCACGGCATCGATCGAGGCGTGCACCTTGCGATCGTCCTTCAGCCGGGCACCGTGACGACGAGCGAGCTCGACGACGGCGTCCGCACCCACGTTGTGCCGGGTCCCCGCATAGGTGGATCCCGGATTGCCCAGTCCGACGACGAGCAGGTCGCAGGACGAGCCCGCCACGACTCAGTCGCCCGACTCGTCACCACCGGAGGCGTCACCGGCCTCCGCCGCGCCCTCGGCACCTTCCTCGCCGTCCTCGCTGCCACGAGCGGTGACGGCGGCACGGGTGAGTTCGGCGGTCACGACCGCCTGCGACGGCGTGGAGCGGGACTCGACACCGTCGGGCAGCACCAGGTCGGCGACCAGGATGGACGAGTGCTCCAAGGTCATGTCCGAGATGTCGACCTCGATCGAGTCCGGAATGGCATCGGGGCGCACGAGCACCTTCAGGAACGAGACACGCTGTTCGGTCATGCCGCCGTTGGTGGTGACCTGCTTGGCCTCACCGACCAGACGGATCGGCACCTCGACCTCGATCGGCGCGGTCGGGTCGACCTTCAGGAAGTCGACGTGCACCACATCGCGACGCACCGGGTGGCGCTGCAGCTCACGGACGACGGTGATGAACGAGTCGCCGTCGACGTTCAGGGTGATGAGCGCGTTCAGGCCGGCATCGGTGCTCAGCACCCGCCGCAGCTCGGCGCGGTCCACGCTCACCGAGGTTGCGGCCTCGCCGCCTCCGTAGACGACCGCCGGGACGCGGCCCTCACGGCGTGCACGACGGGACGGGGCCGTCCCGAGTTCCCGACCGGTCTCGGCATTCAGCGTGACCTCGGACATGACAAGACTCCTGAGACAGAACGACTTCGGTGCCCGGACGGGCGACTCGCAAGCGTACCGACACGCCCCGACCGACGCCAGATGACCCCGGTGGCGACCTCTGCCCTCTGACGTCTGGCGTCTGACCGTCGGGCTGCGCCGACGGGCTCAGTGCTGGTTCTGGCCGTCGAAGATGTCGGAGACGGAGCTGTCCTCGAAGACGGCGTCGATCGCGTCCGCGATGATGCCGGCGGCCGAGAGCACCTCGATCTTGTCGATGCGCTTCTCCGGCGGCAGCGGCAGCGTGTTGGTGATGACGACCTTCTCGAGCGCCGAGTTCTTCAGGCGGTCGATCGCCGGCCCGGAGAACACGCCGTGCGTGGCGGCGCAGTACACCGCCGAGGCCCCCCGCTCGGCGAGCTGGTCCGCGGCCGCAACAATGGTGCCGGCGGTGTCGATCATGTCGTCGATCAGCACGCAGGTCCGGCCCTCGACCTCGCCGACCACGTCCTTGGCCTCGACCTGGTTCTTCACGCCCTTCACGCGGCGCTTGTGCACGATGGCCAGATCGGCGTGCAGCGCATTGGCGTAGCGCTCGGCGACCTTCACGCGGCCGGCGTCGGGCGACACGACCACCAGGTCGTCGCCCAGATTCGTGGCCATCCAGTCGACCAGCACCGGCATGGCGGTGAGGTGGTCGACGGGACCGTCGAAGAAGCCCTGGATCTGGCCGCTGTGGAGGTCGCCCGACACGATGCGCTTGGCTCCGGCCACCTCGAACATGTTGGCGAGCAGCTTCGCGGTGATCGGCTCGCGGCCCTCGGCCTTGCGGTCCTGCCGGCCGTAGCCGTAGAAGGGCGCGACCACCGTGATGCGCTTGGCCGACGCCCGCTTGGCGGCATCCACCATGATCAGCTGCTCCATCAGCGCGTCGTTCACCGACATGTCGGCGGTGGACGCATGGCTCTGGAAGATGAACAGATCGGCGCCACGGATCGACTCGCCGAACTTGCAGTGGATCTCGCCGTTGGCGAACTCGGCGATCTGCACCTCGCTCAGCGAGACGCCGAGCGCCTCGGCGACCTCGGTGGCGAGTTCGGAATTGACCCGGCCGGTGACCAGGGTGAGTCGCTTCTTGGTGACCAGTTCCACGAACCCGTGCCTCCCGGGGCTGAGCGTCAACTCGTTGCGTCGGCAGTGTAGAACGCGCCGGTGACCGTGTCGTCCGCCACCTCGGAACCGGGTGCCAGCGATGCGAACGGCCCGACGACCGCGCGGTCACCGATGCGCGCCGCACGGGCGGTCGTCTGCTCGATCACGCAGTCCGCGCCGACCGTCGTGTCGACGAGTCGGGTGTCCGGTCCCAGCTCGGTGCCGTCACCGACGACCGTCGACCCCTGCAGGATCACCCCGGGGAAGAGCGTGACGTCCCGGCCGACCACGACGGTCGTGTCGACGTACACGGACGCCGGATCGACCATGGTCACGCCGCTGCGCAACAGCTCGGTGTTGGTGCGGCGTCGCAGTTCGGACTCGGCTCGCGACAGCTGCAGCCGGTCGTTGACGCCCTGCGTCTCCTCGGCGTCGTCGGCGACGACGGCGGTGACCGGGTGGCCGGTCGAGACGAGCACCGAGATGACGTCGGTCAGGTAGTACTCGCCCTGGGCGTTGTCGGGCTCGACCCGGCGGAGCGCCGGTGCCAGCAGGCTGCGTCTGAAGCAGTAGATCGACGTGTTGATCTCGTTGACGGCGAGTTCGTCGGGGTTCGCATCACCGTGCTCGACGATCCGCTGCACCCGACCGTCGGCGGAACGGATCACCCGGCCGTACCCGGTCGCATCATCCATGACCGCCGTGAGCACCGTCGCCGCGGCACCGGTGGCCCGGTGGTGTTCGACCATCGCCGACAGCGTCTCCCGGCGGAGCAGCGGCGCGTCACCGGGCAGCACCAGTACGTCGCCGTCGTCCTCGTCGTCGCCGAGGCCGACCAGTCCGACGAGCGTGGCGTCGCCGGTTCCCCGTTGCACCCGCTGCTCCACGAAATCGATCGCGATGTCGTGACCCTGCTCCTGCATGGTCTTCGTCACCCACTCACCCTTGTGGCCGACCACGATCGCGGCGCGCGACGCACCGGTCGAGCCCAATGAGTCGAGGACATACATGAGCATCGGGCGTCCGCACAGCCGATGCAGCGGCTTGGGTCGCTCCGAGCGCATGCGGCTGCCCTCGCCGGCGGCGAGGATGATGGCGGCGAGGGAGGGTTGCGTGTCGCTCATGCTGGCGGGGCAGGATTCGAACCTGCATTCTCCTGATCCAAAGTCAGGCGTTCTGCCGTTGAACTACCCGCCACGGGTGCAGCGCTCACGGTAGTTCGCCGGGGACGACGCAGGACCCAGCCGACTCGTGGCCGGCGGCGTCGGTGCGCTCGATCAGCGTCGGCGGCCGAACAGCGTCGGGATCGTGCGCAGACCGATCACCAGGTCACGCCACAGCGACCAGTTCTCGATGTAGCGGTTGTCCAACCGGACCCGCCGCTCGATGCTGGTGTCACCCCAGTAGCCGTTGACCTGCGCCCAGCCGGTGATGCCGACCGGCACCCGGTGGCGATAGTGGTAGCCGTCGATCTCGGTGCCGAACTGCTCCACGAAGTGCGGACGCTCCGGGCGGGGGCCGACCAGTGACATCTCGCCACGGAGCACGTTGATGAGCTGCGGCAGTTCGTCGAGGTGCGACGGGCGGAGGAACTTGCCGGCCAGGGTCACCCGGTCGTCGTCCTCGACCGACCACGTCGTCGACGAGTCGTCGTTCACCCGCAGCGTGCGGAACTTGAGGATCTCGAACGTGCGCCCACCGATGCCGATCCGGACCTGCCGGAAGAAGACGGGGCCCCGGCTCGTGAGCTTCACGGCGATGGCGCAGCCCAGCATGATCGGCGAGGTCAGGACGATGAGGGCGAGCGAGGCGATGATGTCGAAGGCCCGCTTCGCCGGCCACATCGACGACGACGTGCCCGGGCGACGCACCGGGACCAGCGGCAGGCCGTCGACCTCGTGACCGATGTCGTCGTGACTGATGCCGAGCTCAAAGAGTCGGGGAACGGCGTAGAACTGCACCTCGGAGTCGACGCAGCGGCGGATGATGCCGACGAGCTCCGACTCGGCCGACGAGCCGAACGCCAGGACGACGTGACGGACGCCCGTGCGGGCGAGGATCTCCGGAAGGTCACGGGGCCGGCCGACGAGCGGCAACGGCAGTTCGTCGTCGAATCCGTCGACGAAACCGCACGGCACCAGACCGAACTGCGGGTTCTCGCAGAGCACCTCGGCGACCTCGAGGCCGACCGGGCCGGAACCGACGATGAGCGTGTCCTCGAGGTCGTAGCCCCGAAGTCGGGCCAGCTTGGCGAGGCGGTAGCTGATGACCCGGCCGATCATGACGAGCGGCAACGTGATGACGACCACCTGGACGATGGCGACCATGTCGATGAACCGCTGCGCGTTCGTGAAGTCGGTGAAGCGCGTGATGCCGAGCAGCATCGTCGTGACGATCGGTGCGAGGCCGATGCGGGTCACGATCGAGACGAGGCCCTCACCCGGGGCGACGATCTCACGCCCGCGCTTGTGGGTCGGCCAGAGCAGCGCCGTGGCGACCACCACGAACAGGGCGACGACTCGCAACGAGATGACGTCGGTGCGCACGAAGTCGAGGAAGACGAACGGCGCCGACAGCGCCACGGCGTCGAGCAGGTGACCGAGCGCACGGATGTTCCGGCCGACGGCACGACGCTCCCGCTGCGGGATCGCCCGACTCGGCAGGCTCAGGACGATGGACTCCGGATGGGCCGCATCGGTGCGGTTGCGGTCGCGGAGGTCGATGATCGCCGCGTCGCCCATCGGGTCGACCGCGGCTGCGGACGCAGGGTCCGACCACCGCGGCGAACCGCCGCTCTCCGATTGCCTCAGCATGTGAAACCCGCCTGCCCCAGCTGCATGTCGTCCCCTTGCCGCCGCCACTCCGGAACGCCTGCGAACCGGGAGTTGCTCTCTGTTCAGGGTAGGCGCGTGACCCATGCCACCGTCAAGGGGCAGTTTCGGGTAGATCCCCCATCCGGAGGGGCTGGAGGGCCCAGCGCGAGCCGGTGCCACGGCCGGCGCGATCGCGGCCGAATCGCGCGCTCCGTGACCACGTGCCTGCCCTGAGTACCCGTCACTGCCGCGCTCGGAACTCGCACCCGGCCGCCGGACGCGCCACACTCCGGGACGCATGGGAGCACCGCTTCGCATCGAGGTCACGGACACCCTCGGCGACGACCGGGCCGACTGGGACGCGCTCGTCGCCGCACAGCCGCAGCCGAGCGCGTTCCTGCGCTCGTGGTGGGTCGAGCACGCCGGTGCCGGGACGACGGCGCTCCTGCGCTGCCGGGATGGCGACGCGCTCGTCGGCGGATTCGCCGTCGAGGTCGACCGGATCGGGCGGGGGCCCGCCTCGGTCGAACGGGTGCGGTGTGTCGGACAGGGCGATCTGGCACCGGACCACCTCGACGTGTTCGCCGCCGCTGGACGCCACGACGACGTACTCGACGCCGTGCTCGCGTGGCTGCGCCGGCCCGGATCGCGGCTGGTCGACCTGGACGGCCTGGCGGCCGACGGACGGCTGGCGAACGCGCTCCGCGCGCACGAGATCGACCGGATCGCAGCGCCGTACGCGACGCTGCCCTCGACCGTCGACGAGTACGTGGCGGCCCGACCCGGCCGGGTGCGCAGCACGATCAGCCGCACCCGGAAGCGGCTGGTGAGGTCGGGCGCCACCATCGAACGGGTCGTTGCCGACGACCACGCCCGCGCGCTCGACGCGCTCGCAGAGCTGCACGACGGCCGATGGGGCGAGACATCGGGGTTCCTCGGCTCGTGGGGACGCTTCCGCACCGCAGCGGGCGTCGGACTCGAGCGCGGCGACGTGCGGGCCACCGAGGTCCGCGACGCCGACGGCACCGTCGTCGCGACCGAGTGGGACCTCGTCACCGGGGACCGCGTCGCGTTCTACCAGGCCGGCCGATCCACGGATCACGAGTGGCGCGGTGCCGGTTCGGTCCTGCGCGCCGACATCATCGAGGCCGCGATCGCCGACGGCGCCCACGAGTACGACCTGCTGCGTGGCGACGAGCCCTACAAGGCCGAGTGGTCCGACGGTCGCCGCATGCTCGTGCGGGTCCGATTCGGTGTCGGCGGTGTCGGGCGGACGGTGTCCGCCGGCGCCGCGATGTGGCGGCGGATCGAACCGTCGGTCCGCGCCGCCCGCTCACGACTGCGCAGCGGCGTCGGAACCACCGACGACGGAATCACCGACGACGGGCCAGCCGGCGACGGCACACCGTCTCAATGAGCTGACCCGCTCAGGCGCCTCGCACCTTGGCGACGACGCCGAACAGTTCTCGTCGCGCC
>CAJBIS010000173.1 GCA_903953195.1 uncultured Actinomycetes bacterium | reverse complement strand
TCATCACCACACCCGAGGTGCCGGAGGGGATGGTGCAGTTGCCGTTCGTGCCGGTCACCTGGATCGAGTACGTCTCACCACCTGCCAACGGTGTGGAACGTGGTCCGACGTTCGGCGTGCCCGAACGCGTGTCCATGATCCGACACGGCGTGATCAGCGTCTGCGACGGCGTGATCTGCGCGTTGGTCGCACCCGAGAACGCCACACCACCGGTGCCGGCGACCACCGCGATCGCCGCGCCGATCGCGGCCCAGCGGGCGCGCCATCCTCGGCGATGTCCAGGTCGTCGAGTCGACGTCGAAGTGGAGAGCGTCTCGCCGGAGCGATCGAAGTGCGTGGAAACCATGGGTCCTCCCGGAGCCGTCGTGGGACGGCTGGAAGGGTACCGACGTGCTGCATGTGCCTGCCCAGTTCGGCGACCGGGCGGAGCGATCAGCCGGAGCGCCACCGTTCGACGTGTTCGTCGGACGGTGTGATGTCGATCGGTTCGACCGGCACGCTGCCGGCGGCCAGGTCGGCGAGGAACTCGAGCATCCGGTAGGGGATGGTGCGCGGTCCGTGGTCGATGACGTCCTCGACGGCCCACCAACGCTGCTCGCCGAACGCCAGTGCCTCGAGCGCCTCGAGTCCGCCCGGGCCGGCCGAGGTGCCGTCGCAACGGGCGACGTGGATGAACTCGTCCTGGTCGAAGTGCCAGCCGCCGAAGGTGTACTGGACCCGCTGGGTCCACACACACGGCCCGACGTCGGCGTCACGGATGCCGGCTTCCTCCCACAGTTCCCTGCGGGCGGCGTCGACGGAGTCCTCGCCGTGGTCGATGCCGCCGCCCGGGATCTCCCACCAGCGGCCGCCGATGTGGCCGGCCGGGTCACGACCCTCAATGAGCAGCACCCGATCGGACGGGTCGAACACCACGACACGGGCGGCCTGTCGGCGTCCCCACATGCTCAGCGTCCACCCGTCTCGTCCACGCCGTGAGACTACGGCGCGCCGCTGACACGCGCCTGCGTCGCCAAGGGGGGTCGCCCGCGGCACGATGGTCAGGTGAGCGTCGAGGAGTTGCCGGGCGGCTGGTCGGTGGAGCGGGTGGTCGGTGACGCCGATGCGCTGCACCACGCCGATGTTCCGGCGCGTCGTCTGGTGCGGTTCGGCGAGGTGGTGGCGCCGGCGGCGGTGCTCGGGTCCACACAGGCGGGGGAGCTGATTCGGTCCGACGCACTCGAGCGTTCCGGCCGCCAGCTCGTTCGACGTCGGTCGGGTGGAGGCGTGGTGCTGCTCGACCCGGGTCGGCAGCTCTGGTGCGATGTCGTCATCCCGCGCGGCGACCCCCTGTGGGACGACGACGTCGAGCGGGCGTCGTGGTGGGTCGGCGAGTGGTGGGCCGGCGTGATCGACGGGGGAGCGGTGCACCGCTCCGGCCTCACCGATCGGGCCGCCGGCGCCGTGGCCTGCTTCGCGGCGGTCGGACCCGGTGAGGTCGTCGTCGGCGACGCCAAGGTCGTCGGCATCTCGCAACGGCGCACCCGCGAGCTGGCCCGGTTCCAGACGGTGGCGTACCTGGACTGGGAGGCGGCCGAACTGCTCGACCTGCTCGCGCCCGGTGTGCTGCCGGCATCGGGCCGTGAGGCCCTCGAGCGACGGGTCCGCCCGGTCGGAGGTCCGGTGGAGGACCTGATCGGCGACCTGCTCGGCTCGCTGCCGAGCTGATCGCCGGCGACCAGGGCCCGGTCGGGCCCGTTGCAGCACCGGTTCCGGGCCGCTGACACCCCGTGGTGGAGGAATCGGTCGAAAACGGTTGCCGTTGGGGAGGGAAGTGGCTTAGAGTGGCACGCAGTGGAGGACGGGGGAGCATCGTGGCTCTCCCGCCCTCCACTCTCCTTCTCCGGGCGACGGCCCGGGGGTGACCGGACCGGTGAGCAGGCGTGGACCTCTTCGACACCTACGAGCACACGATCGACGCCAAGGGCCGTCTCGTGCTGCCTGCGGCGTGGCGGTCCGAGTTCGCCAACGGTGGCGTCATCGCCAACCTCGTCACCTGCGCCGCGTTGTTCCCGGTGGCGAACTGGGAGCGGTACCGGCGGCGCATGGAGGCCAGCCGGGTCTTCGACCGCAAGGAGCTCCAGTACCTCCTGTCGTTCGTCAGCCCCTTCGATCTCGACTCGCAGCACCGGGTCACGCTGAGCAACCGGCTGCGATCCAAGCTGAGTCTCGAGCGCGAGCTCACCAGCGTCGGCTCCACCACGCACGCCTCGGTCTTCTCGCGTGCCGCCTGGGAGCGACTCGAGGCCGAGGTCGAGGGGCCCCGCAAGGGTGTCGCCAGCCTCGCCGACAAGATCGACCAGCTGGAGTTCGTGTGAGTGCCGCAACGCGCACCGCTCCGGTGACGACGGGGGAGCGAGGTGTCCGATGACGCCTTCCGCCACGTCCCGGTCCTCGTCGACCGTGTCGTCGAGCTGTTCTCGGTCGTTCCCGACGGGCTCTACGTCGACGCGACCCTCGGCGGCGGCGGCCATGCCGCGGCCGTCCTCGCCGCGCACCCCGGACTGCAGCTGCTCGGCATCGACCGCGACGACGTCGCCATCGCCGCGGCGACCGAACGGCTCGCCCCGTTCGGCGACCGTGTCCACATCGTGCGAGCCGGCTTCGCCGACCTCGAACGCATCGTTCGTGAACGACCAGACCTCAGCGACCAAGGAGTGAGTGCCGTGTTGATGGACCTCGGAGTGTCTTCCCCGCAGCTCGACCAGATGGACCGCGGGTTCTCGTACCGCAGCGACGCGCCCCTGGACATGCGCATGGACCGCCGTCAGGGATTCAGCGCCGATGACGTCGTCAACGGCTACGAGTACAGCGCGCTCGTGCGCGTCATCCGTGACCACGGCGAGGAACGGTTCGCGACCCGCATCGCCCGCGCCATCGTCGACGCCCGACCGATCCTGGACTCGTCGCAGCTGATGGAGGTCGTCCGCAACGCCATCCCGGCCGCGGCCCGCCGCACCGGCGGCCACCCGGCCAAGCGGACGTTCCAGGCCATTCGCATCGAGGTCAACCAGGAGCTCGACCAGCTCGCCACTGCGCTCGAGGGTGCGTTGTCGGTGTTGCAGCCGGGCGGCCGGCTCGCGGTGATGTCGTACCACTCGCTCGAGGACCGGCTCGTCAAGAACGAGCTGCTCGATGCGTCGACCGGCGGTTGCGTCTGCCCGGCCGGACTGCCGTGCGCGTGTGGCGCCGAGCCCACGGTGCGGCTCATCAAGCGTGGCGCCTGGAAGGCGTCCGACGACGAGATCGCCGGCAACCGTCGGGCCGAGAGCGTTCGCGTGCGTGCCGTCGAACGTCTGGGTGAGCCCGCGTGACCGCGGCGCGCGCCCTCGCCGAGCCGACG
>CAJBIS010000172.1 GCA_903953195.1 uncultured Actinomycetes bacterium | reverse complement strand
TTGCAGATGCCGATCGCCGCGTGGGCCGACGTCGGCAACCGCGTCGCCATCGCCCTGCTCGGCGCGCTGCTCTGGGCGTTCTTCTCGGTGCTGACCGGCGCAGCACCCGTCCTGTGGGTGCTGGTGCTGGCCCGATGTGGCGCCGGTATCGGTCAGGCGGTGGTCAACCCGACGCACAACTCGTTGCTGTCGGACTACTACGCCGTGGACCGACGCACGTCGGTGTTCTCGTTCCACCGGGCCGCGAACGTGGTCGGACAGTTCCTCGGACCGCTGCTCGCGGGCGTGCTCGCGTACTACTTCTCGTGGCGCGCGCCGTTCTTCGTGTTCGCCGTCCCGACCGTCGTCCTCGTGATCATCGGTGTCCGCATGAAGGAACCGATCCGCGGCGCCCAGGAGCGGCGTGCCGCCGGCGCGTCGCAGCAGGTGATCGAGACCGAGGAACCGAAGCCGAGCTTCGCCGAGTCGTGGCGACTGCTGTGGAAGATCGATGTGCTGCGCCGCATCTGGTACGCCACGCCGTTCCTCGCGGTGTCGTTCATCGGGTTCGTCGCGCTCGCGGGCCTGCTCTACGAGGAGGTGTACCAGCTCAACGAACTGCAACGCGGCTACCTCGCCGCCGCCGTCGAGCCGTTCCAGTTGGTGGGGCTCGCCATCGGCGCCCGTCTCGGGATGCGGTTGTTCCTGCGTGACCCGGCGCTGATCTTCGGATTCCTCAAGTGGGTGGCGATCCTGTGCTCAGGGTTCGCCGCGGCCTTCGCGCTCGCACCGAACCTGCCGATGGCGGTGATCGCCAACGTGTTGTTGACCACGGTCCTCGCCATCCTGCTCCCCGGGTTGCTCGCCACGCTGTCGTTGGCGATCCCGGCCCGGGCCCGCTCGATCGGGTTCTCCGTCTCGGCATGGTGGGCGATCCCCGGGCTGCTGCTGCTCCCGGCGATCGGGTGGGTGAGCGACACGTTCGGCACGCGACAGGGCATGTTGCTGATGACACCGGTGCTGGCGATCGGCGGGCTGATGATCGCCTCGGGTGGTTCGGTCATCCGTCGCGACATCGATGACGTCTGGAAGGCCTCGGCGGCGCGTTCGCAGGCATTCGTGGACCGCGAAGCCGGTCGGTCGAAGCTGCTCGTCGTGTCGGACCTCAACGTCGGCTACGGCGGACTGCAGGTGCTCTTCGACGTCAACATGCAGGTGGACGAGGGTGAGATCGTCGCGCTGCTCGGCACGAACGGTGCGGGCAAGTCCACGTTGCTGCGGGCGGTCTCGGGGATCACCGAGGCCGACTTCGGTGCCGTGATCCTGGACGGGCGCGACATCACGCACGCCCCGCCCAACGAGATCGCGGCGTTGGGACTCGGACAGGTGCCGGGCGGCGCAGCGGTGTTCCCGAGCCTGACCGTGCGTGAGAACCTGCGAGCCGCCGGCTGGTTGCTCCGTCGCGACAAGGCGCACCTGCAGCGCCGCACCGAGCAGGTGCTGGCCACGTTCCCGCCGCTCGCCGACCGGCTGGACGAACCCGCGGCGAATCTGTCCGGCGGTCAGCAGCAGATGCTCGGGCTCGGCATGGCGCTCATCAGCGAGCCGAAGCTGCTGGTGATCGACGAGTTGAGCCTGGGGCTCGCTCCGGTGGTGGTGGGGCAGCTCACCGCGCTGGTGCGTGAGGTCGCCGCCGCCGGCACGACGGTGCTGCTCGTCGAGCAGTCGGTGAACATCGCACTCGAGCTGGCCACCACGGCGTACTTCATGGAACGTGGACGGATCCGCTACTCCGGCCCGGCGAAGGAACTGCTCGACCGCCCGGACCTGCTGCGCGCCGTGTTCCTGCAGGGGGGCGCGACGGAGGAACCGCGTCGCCCGACGGGCGCGACCGCGCTCGCCGCCCCACGGGTCGCCTCTCGCACCTCCGACGCCACGTCGAGCGATGGCTCGGCCGACACCGATGCGCCGCCCGCGCTCGAACTCCGGCGCGTCACCCGACGCTTCGGCGGCATCACCGCCGTGAGCGACGTGGACCTGCGTGTCGCTCCCGGTCGCATCGTCGGTCTCATCGGTCAGAACGGCGCCGGCAAGACGACGATCTTCGACCTGATCTGCGGGTACCAGCCACTCGATGGCGGCCGCATCCTGCTCGGCGGTTCCGATCTGGCCGGACGATCGGCGTCCGATCGGGCCCGGCGGGGTCTCGGTCGCACGTTCCAGGGCGGACGTCTGTTCCCGGGGCTGACGGTCGCCGAGACGCTGGCGGTGTCACTCGACCGCACCGTCGACGTGCGCGATCCCCTGAACGCCGCGTTGCGCCTGCCGCCGTTCCACGACAGTGAGGCGAGCGTCCGTGCACGCGTCGACGAGCTGCTCGCGCTCTTCGGACTCGAGGCGTACCGCGACAACTTCGTGGCGGAACTCTCGACCGGCACCCGGCGGATCGTCGAGCTGGCGTGCGCCGTCGGCCATGCGCCGTCGGTGCTGCTCCTCGACGAACCC
>CAJBIS010000171.1 GCA_903953195.1 uncultured Actinomycetes bacterium | reverse complement strand
GCCTGCACGCCCTCCCGATCGACGTGGTGAAGCTCGACCGTGCGTTCATCGCTGCGCTCGCCGACGGTGGCGAACGGGCGCAGAGTGTGCTCGAGGCGGCGGTCCAGCTCGCGGACGCCGTCGGACTCGACATGGTGGTCGAGGGCATCGAGACCACCGAGGAACTCGAGACGATCCGTTCGCTCGGCTGCCGGTTCGCCCAGGGCTACCTGCTGTGTCGGCCCGGGCCCGCCGATGACGTGCTGGCCGGTCTGGTCGGCGCCATGCCGGTGGAGCTCACCGGTGTGGGGTCATCACCGCCACCGGCAGGCTGATTCCGATCTCGCGGTGACGCAGGCCGGCGATGCGCCGTCCTGGTTGCACTGCGTCCCGCGGCGGGCCGAGCAGGTCCCCGAGTTGTGCCGCCGTGGCATCGAGGTCGTCGGCGACGAGCGCCAGTCCGAAGAACGTCGCCGCCGCGCCAGCAGCGTCGCCAACGGGTTCGAGCGGGCCGACGATCTCGACGATGACGTCGCCCGCCCAACAGAAGGTCTGTCGCATGGGGTGGGGTCCGTCGGTGACCTCGCGGGTCCGCCGCGGTGACAGACCGGCGTCCGCGAACGCTGCGACCGTCCGGTCGCTGTCACCCGTGCTGACGACGACGTGGTCGATCCGGCTGATGCCGTTCGGGTGTGGCGAGGTCGCTGCCGGAGCACCGAATCCGTGTGCGGCATCCCGGACCGTGACGGGGAGCCCGTCGATCGGTTCGTCGACACCGTCGATTGACCATGCCGGGTCGCCGCCGCGACCCGTGAGCACCACCTCCGTGGAACCCAGTCGGAGCCGACCGCGGGTGTCGACGTCGAACCCGGCGGCCCGCCACGCCGCGGGCTGGTCGCCGAGTTCGATCACCGTCAGCTGATGCGACTCGTCGCTCACGCCGTGCCCTTGGCCGCGCCGTAGGCGGCGAGTGTGCGGTCGCGGGCCATGGCGTGGTCGACGATCGGCCATGGGTACGTCTCGCCGAGTGTGATCCCGGCGACGGCGAGGTCGAGCGGTGCGACCTCCCACGGCGTGTGGATGTCACGGTCACTGAGTTCACGGAGCTCGGGCACCCACCTCCGCACGTACGCCCCGTCCGGGTCGAACTTCCGGCCCTGCATGATCGGGTTGAAGATCCGGAAGTACGGCGCGGCATCCGGGCCGGTGCCCGCGACCCACTGCCAGTTGCCGACGTTCTGGCTCACCTCGAAGTCGACCAGTTCACGGCGGAAGTGCGCCTCGCCCAGCCGCCAGTCGATCAGCAGGTCCTTCACCAGGAACGAGGCGGTGATCATGCGCACCCGGTTGTGCATCCACCCGGTTGCGGCGAGTTCGCGCATGCCGGCGTCGACGATGGGGTACCCCGTGCGACCGGTCCGCCAGGCCTCGAGCCCTTCGGGGTCGTCGAGCCATGCGATGTCGTCGAGTCCCGGTGCCATGGCGTGCGTGGCGAGTTCGGGCCGCTCCACGAACAGGTGGGCGTACCAGTCACGCCAGGCGAGCTGTCGGACGAACGCCCCCCGCCCGGCGGTCGAGTCGCCGATGACCGTCGCGACCGTTCGTGGCGACAGTGTCCCGAAGCGCAGGTCCGCGGAGAGGTGCGAGGTCCCCTCGGCGTCGTCGGGTCGGTCGCGCCGGTCGGGGTAGCCGTCGACGTCGTCCAGCCACCTCCGCAATCGCGCATGCGCCACGTCCTCGCCGCCGACGGTGCCGTCCGAGGCCTCGGCAACCGGCACGACCGGCAGGTGCGCGAGACCCGGCAGCGTCGCCGGGTCGAGCACGCTCACGTCACCGTCGAGCGTCCAGTCGTCCCACTCGGTGGCGGCCCACTGCTTGTGGAACGGGGTGAACACCCGGGGCACGGTGCCGGTCGACTTCGCCCGGATCGCCCCGGGTGCGTGGACGAGCGTGCCCCAGTGCGTCGCGACCTCGATCCCGTCCGAGCGCAGCGCTGCGGCGACGGCCGCGTCGCGACGCTGTGCGTAGCCCGACACGTCGGCGTTCCAGCTGACGGCGCGTGCGCCGAGCGCCGCGGCCGCCCGGGGCACGACGTCCACCGGATCGCCTCCGAGCACCAGGAGCCCGCCCCCACGTTGGCGGAGGGCGGTGTCGAGCGACCGGAGGTGCGCCGCGAGCAACGACTGTCGGCGTGGCCCGGCGGCATGCCAGGGTCGGGGGTCGAGTACGAACAGCGCCACGGTGGGGCCGTCGTGGCCCGACCACGCCGGGTTGTCATCGAGCCGCAGGTCGCGGCGGAACCAGACGAGGTGGGGTTCGACGGAGGACGGCATCACGCTGTCACAACACCCGGATCGCCCACCGCCATCCCGGTGGCGTCACCGGGATCGAACCGCAGGGTTCAGGAGTTGCGGCCCATGTTGGGCTTGCGGCCGTGGTTGGCCTTCTTGTGACGCGCGTTGTTCTTCTTCTTCTGGGTGCGCTTCGACATGGAGGGAGACGCTACCCGCCCGGACGCCCCTGACTCCAACCGGGCGGCGGGCACGTAGTGTGGGCGCCGCCCGGGTACCCGCCCGGACGCTGAGTCCGCTGGAGGATCGTGGAACGCTTCGGATTCGTGGGCCTGCCGAACGCCGGCAAGTCCTCGCTCTACAACGCGCTGGCCGGCGGCGGTGCGCTGGCTGCGCCGTACGCCTTCGCCACGGTCGACCCGAACGTCGGCGTCGCCAAGGTGCCCGATGACCGGCTCGGTCGACTCGCCGAGATGAGCGCCAGCAAGGAGGTCATCCCCGCCGCGGTGCAGTTCGTCGACATCGCGGGCCTGGTGAAGGGCGCCGCTCAGGGGGAGGGGCTCGGCAATCGCTTCCTGGCCCACATCCGTGAGGTCGACGCGATCGTGTTCGTCCTGCGTGCCTTCGCCGACGCGGACGTTCCCGGTTCCGACGATCCGGTCGAGCAACTGGCGACGCTCGAGGTCGAACTGGTCTACGCGGACCTCGAGTCGCTCGAGAAGCAGGTCGACAAGCGCCGCAAGGCCGCCCGCGCCGACTCGTCGCTGGTCGATGAGGTCACCGCGATGGACGCCGCCATCGAGCTCCTCCAGGCGGGTACCCCGCTCTACCGTGGCGACCTGGACGCCTCGACCCGTGAGCTGCTCCGCCCGTTCTTCCTGCTGACCGCGAAGCCGGCGCTGGCGCTCGTCAACCTCGACGAGGCCCAGCTCGACGACCCGGAGCCGGTGCTGGAACCGGTGCGTGCCGCGTTCGCCGCGAGCGGCGGCGGCGGCGAGGGCGAGGGCGGACAGGTGCTCGGCCTGTCGATCCAGCTCGAGGCCGAGGCCGCGATGCTCGACGAGGAGTCCCGGACCGAGATGCTCGAGGAACTCGGACTCGGCGAGGGCGCGCTCCCGGCGTTCCTGCACGCGTCGTACCGGATGCTCGGTCTGCGCACCTACTTCACCACCGGCGAGAAGGAGACCCGGGCGTGGACGTTCCGGGCGGGGTCCCGGGCCCCGCAGGCGGCGGGCGTGATCCACACCGACTTCGAGCGGGGATTCATCCGCGCCGAGGTGGTGCACTGGGACGAACTGCTCGAGGCCGGGTCGTGGTCGGCGGCACGTGACGTGGGCCGGCTGCGGGTCGAGGGCAAGGACTACGAGGTGCTCGACGGCGACGTCATCGAGTTCCGTTTCAACGTGTGACCCCTGTCGTGGTCGATGGCGGTCGCGCGAGGCTCGTGGCGTGGCCCGACTGTTCCGTGACGACGTCCCCATCGCGGTCGCCGAGATCGCACGAACGCATGCACAGCGGCGCCGCGGCCTACTCGGGCGTGACCCGATGCCGGAGGTGCTGGTGATGCCGGCGACCTCGGTGCACACGATCGGCATGCGATCCCCGCTCGACGTGGCGTTCTGTCGACTGCGCCCGGGCGCGATGGCGGACGCGCTCGACGCGCTGCCCGTCGAGCTCCACGTCGACTCGGTCGCAACCATGCCGCCGGGCCGGCTGTCGCGACCACGCTGGCGGGAGCGCATCGTGCTCGAGGCGCCGGCCGGCTCGTGGCGGCGCCTCGATGTTCGGGCCGGCGATCGGCTGGTGCTCCGATGACCGGACGCGTGGTGGTGGTCGGCACACCGATCGGCAACCTGGGTGACCTCGCGCCACGCGCCGTCGAGGCATTGGTGCTTGCGGACGTGGTGGCGTGCGAGGACACGCGCCGGACGGGCCGACTGCTCCAGTACGCCGGGGTGACGGCGCGGGCGCTGGTGCGACTCGACGCCAACGTCGAGCACGAGGTCGCGCCGCAGTTGGTGGAGCGTGCCGCGGGCGGTGAGACGGTCGCGGTGGTGTCCGATGCCGGACTGCCGGGTCTGGCCGACCCGGGCGCGGTGGTGGTGCGCCTGGCGCACGACGCCGGAGTCCCGGTGGTGGTGGTGCCCGGTCCGTTCGCCGGTGCGGTTGCGGCGGTCGCCAGCGGCCTGCTCGACGGCAGCGGACGATTCAGCTTCGAGGGGTTCCTGCCGCGACGAGGTCGTGAACGGTCCGACCGGATCGCGGACCTCGCCGGCGACGACCGACCGGTGGTCATCTACGAGGCGCCGCACCGGGTGCAGCGCACGGTCGGGGACCTGGCAGATGCCTGCGGTGCGGACCGCCGGGTCGCGCTGTGTCGTGAGCTCACGAAGCTGCACGAGACGGTGTGGCGCGGCACGCTCGCCGAGGCGGGCGAGCACCTGGTCGAGGTCGCGCCGAGGGGTGAGTACGTGCTGGTCGTCGACGCGGCCGCCGTGGCCGGCGACGTCGACGATGCGGCGCTGGTCGCCGCGTTCGATGCCGAGGTCGCCGCCGGCGCGACCCGCCGGGATGCGGCGGTGCTGGTCGCTCGCCGCTTCGCAGTGCCCCCCAATCGGGTCAAGCGGTTGGTCGCCCGCTGAGGCGTCTCGTACGCTGCGCGCGTGACCTCTCCGATGCAGTTCGACGTGGTGGGAATCGGCAACGCGCTGGTGGACGTGCTCAGTCATCAGGACGACGCCTTCGTGGACGGCCTCGGGCTGACGAAGGGCAGCATGACCCTCGTCGACGAGGAACGCGCCGGTGAGCTCTACGGCCTGATGGGCCCGGCGGTCGAGATGTCGGGTGGCTCCGCGGCCAACACGATGGTCGGCGTGGCGTCCTTCGGCGGCGCGGCGCAGTACCTGAGCCGGGTCCGGGACGACCAGCTCGGCACCGCCTTCCGGCACGACCTGCGAGCGGCCGGAGTCGGCTTCGACGTCCCGGCCGCGACGGCCGGGCCGTCGACGGGCTGCTGTCTCATCGTGGTCACGCCCGATGCCGAGCGCACGATGAACACGTACCTGGGTGCGTCGGTGCACTTCGGGCCCGACGACGTCGACCCGTCGGTCGTGCTGTCGGGGAAGGTGCTCTACCTCGAGGGGTACCTGTTCGACGCCCCCGAGGCGCAGCAGGCGTTCCGCACCGCCGCCCGCTACGCGAACGAGGGCGGGGTCAAGGTGGCCGTGACCCTCTCCGACGGGTTCTGCGTCGACCGGCACCGCGACGCCTTCCTGGACCTGATCGAGGACCACGTCGACCTGGTGTTCGCCAACGAGGCCGAGATCACGTCGCTGTTCGGTGTCGACGACTTCGTCGAAGCGGCCGAACGTGTGCGCAAGCACGGGTCGATCGCGGCGCTGACGCGTTCGGCGGCCGGGTCGGTGATCGTCACCGAGGACGAGCTGATCGAGGTGCCCGCACGACCGGTCGCGCACGTCGAGGACACCACCGGTGCCGGCGACCTGTACGCCGCCGGGTTCCTCGCCGGCTACAGCCGCGGTCTGCCGCTGCACGTCTGTGGCGAACTGGGTTCGATCGCCGCGGCCGAGGTGATCTCGCATCTCGGGGCCCGCCCCCAGGTGTCGCTCCGCGAGCTCGCCGGCGACCTGCTCGCGTGATCGGGACCGACGCTCGCAGCGAGCTCGCCGCCCGGATCGACCACACGCTCCTGCGGCCGACCGCCACGCAGGCCGACGTCGAGGTCGTGGTGTCCGAGGCGGTGTCCTTCGGATGCGCCGCCGTGTGTGTCGCGCCGGTCTGGGTCCGGTTCGCGTTCGAGGCGGTCGGCGGTCGGATCCCCGTGGCCTCGGTCGTCGGGTTCCCGCACGGCACGTCGCTGTCCGCGACCAAGGCCGCCGAGGCCGCCGCCGTCACGGCGCTCGGGGCCGCGGAACTCGATGTCGTCGCCGACCTCGCCGCCCTCGCCGACGGTGACTTCGCGACCGTCGCCGCCGACGTGGCCCAGGTGCGCGCCGCCGCGCCCGATGCGCTCCTGAAGGTGATCGTCGAGTCGGCGGCGTGGAGCGACGCCGTGCTGCGCGCCGCGTGTGACGCCGCCCTCGACGGCGGCGCCGACCTGGTGAAGACGTCGACCGGGTTCCACGACGCGGGTGGCGCGACGGTCGCCGCGGTCGAGACGATGCGAGCGGTCGTCGGCAGCCGCGGCGGCATCAAGGCCTCGGGTGGTGTTCGCACTCTCGGCGGCGCTCAGGCGCTCGTCGCCGCCGGAGCCGATCGGCTCGGATGCTCGGCGACCGGATCGATCCTCGCCGAACTCGACGCGGCGGGCTGATCAGGCCACGTCGACGAGTGTGCGGATGACCCGGGCGACTCCGTCGTCGGCCCGCCCACTCGC
Source organism: uncultured Actinomycetes bacterium (assembly GCA_903953195.1). Classification (GTDB taxonomy): domain Bacteria; phylum Actinomycetota; class Acidimicrobiia; order Acidimicrobiales; family Microtrichaceae; genus SXMI01. The sequence continues at coordinate 2,700 of CAJBIS010000171.1, read as the reverse complement.
CGCGAGCACCTGGTGGTGGTCGATGGAGTCGGTCATGCCGGCGGCGAGGTTCGTGACGAGCGAGACGCCCGCGACCTCGGCGCCGAGGTGTCGCGCCGCGATCGCCTCGAGCACCGTGGACATGCCGGCGAGGTCGGCACCGAGTCGGTCGAGCGCCTCGACCTCGGCCGGCGTCTCGTACTGCGGACCGACGAGTCCGGCGTAGACACCATCGCGCAGCTCCGGCAGCCGAGCCTGCGCCGCGTCGCGCAGCCGGCGGCTGTAGAGGTCACTCAGGTCGACGAAGCGGTTGCCGGGTTCCCCCGGCGGTTCGGAACCGATGAGCGGACTGGTCCCCGTGAGGTTCAGCTGATCGCGGATCAGGACCGGCGTCCCGGGACCGGCCTCGGCCCGGAGTGAACCGGCGGCGTTCGTGAGGATCACGACCCGGGCCCCACAGGTGATGGCGCAGCGCACGGCGTGGACGACGGTCGAGGCGGGGTGGCCCTCGTAGAGGTGACTCCGGCCGGTGAGCACCAGCGTGCGATGTGCCGCCACCTCCATCGACACGGCGTCGCCGCCGTGCCCGGGCACGCCCGGCGCCGGCACGCCGCTCAACGTCCCGAGGGGGCATCGACCGATCTCGTCGCCCAGGCGGTCCAGGTGGGGGGCCCAGCCGCTGCCGAGCACGACCGCGACCTCGTGTCGTCCGAGCCGGTCCTCGAGCACCGCGGCGTCGCGCTCCACGAGCTCCCAGCAGTGGTCCACGGTCGCAGTCTGCCAGCGAGCCGGTCGGCGCAGTGGCACCGGAACGGCCGCCCGGTAGCCTTGGGATGCGCCTCCGAGCGGCTGTTCCGCTCCGGAGGGTGACCACGACGGGGGCGACCGGTGCGGACGATCGAGCGAGCGAACCGGCTGTCGCCGGATCAGGAACCGCCCCGCGGTTCGCGCCGCAACGACGTCGTGCTGTTGGTGATCGGGCTGGCCCTGATCCCGGTTCTGGCACTGATGGCCGTGTCGCAGGTCGGCGCGATCGCGGCGATCGTGCTGGCGTGCTTCGCCGGGCTCGGACTGTTCGTGGCCCGCAAGGGCTTCCTGTTCGTCGAGATGGTGGCGTTCCTGATCCACTTCGATGGCATCGGACTCGGCCCCATCCGAGCGGGCCGGATCCTCGCCGCCGTCGCGTTCGGCGTGCTGTTCTGGAAGTTGTTCGTCGACAAGTGGCGTCCGCCGGCGGTGCCGACACGCCACTGGTTGCCACCGCTCGCGCTGACGACGCTCGCGGTGCTGAGCGGAGTGTGGTCGCCCGAACTCGGGTCCTGGCTCTTCGGGCTCGGACTGATGGGACTGGCGCTCGCGATCTACAGCGTGACCGCGTTGATGGTCGACAGCCACGACAAGATCATGCGCTACCTGCGCGCCTACTGGATCGGCGGCATGTTCGGCGCGGCCACGGGGGTCGTGTCCCTGTTCATGGGCGGCCGGTCCGAGGGGTTCGGTGGCGACCCCAACTTCTTCGGCCTGTTGCAGGCGTCGATGATCCCGCTGACCGTGTACTACCGGCGTCACGCGCGGAGCCCGCGCGAGAAGCTCCTCTACACGTTGGCGCTGGTCTACGTGATCGCCGGTGCCGCCGGGGCCGGCAGTCGCTCGGGCGTCATCGGTGCCACGCTCGTGCTGGTCGCGACGATGGTCACGAAGCCGAAGCTCTCGACGGGTCGTCGCGTGCGGACGTTCTTCACCGCCGCGCTGGTCGGCGGGATGCTCGGCCTGGTCCTCTTCTTCATCAACCCGGCCAACACGGCCCGTGGTCTCAACGATCGTGGCGGCGGGCGCCTCGACTTCTGGGCAGTGGCCTTCGACCTGATCGGTGACCGACCGGTGTTCGGCTACGGGTTCGGCCAGCTGCGCGTGCTGATCCCGCCGAACCTGGCCACCACACCGGGCGTCGAGCGCGTGTCCGACATCCGCGAGGAGGTGTCGTCCCACAACACGTGGATCGACATCGCGGGCGACATCGGCGTGGTGGGGCTCATCATCTGGACGTCGATCTTCGTCATCACGATGCTCGGCTTCCTGCGACCGAGGTGGTCGCAGACGAAGGAGATCTCGACGACGCTGGCCGTCATGATGGTGCCGGTGCTCTCGGGCTCGTTCCTGTTGCCGCTGCTCAACAACAAGCTGGCGTGGAGTCTGATCGGGCTCGCCGCGGCATTGCAGGTCCCGTCGCGGCGTGCCCGGTGGCGGGGCTACCAGTCGTCGTCGCCCGAGGTCCTGCCGGCGCGCCTCGACGACGTCGCCGAACCGGCGACCGCGGCCGCGCCCGAACAGGGTCAGTGGGAGTCCCCGGACCTGGCCCGTTGGGACCTGCGGATCTCGCGCCGCTTCCGGATGAGCGTGGTCGGCGGCGCGCTCGCGGGCGCCATCGTGCTGGTGTCGATCGCCGGGTCGATCCCGGCCCGGTACACCGCGACCGCGGGGATCGTCATGCCCGCGCTCGAGCAGAGCATCGGGCGCAACGAGGTCGTCGTCTCGCTCGGTCAGGTGCAGACCGTCCACACGCTCGTGACCTCGGGCGCGTACGCCCAGAAACTCCAGGAACTCGCCGGACTCGACCTGACCGTCCCCGAGATCCGCAGTCGCGTCGACGTCAATCGACCCGAGTTCGCGGCCTACATGGAACTGCAGTTCACCGACCGCGACAGCGCGGTGGCGGACCAG
>CAJBIS010000170.1 GCA_903953195.1 uncultured Actinomycetes bacterium | reverse complement strand
GGCATCACCGAGGTCTGCGAGGTCGTGCACGCCCACGGCGGGCAGGTCTACGTCGACGGCGCCAACCTCAACGCCCTGGTCGGTGTCGCGCCGCCCGGCCGATTCGGCGCCGATGTCAGCCACCTGAACCTGCACAAGACGTTCTGCATCCCCCACGGCGGCGGGGGCCCGGGCGTCGGCCCGGTGGCCGTCGCCGAACATCTCGCACCGTTCCTGCCGGGACATCGCAGCGGCGCCATCCCGACGGCGGAAGGTGGCGTCGGCGCCGTCTCCGCCGCGCCGTACGGTTCGGCCGGCATCCTTCCGATCCCGTGGATGTACGTCACGATGATGGGCGATCAGCTCACCACCGCGACGCAGCTGGCGATCCTGAACGCCAACTACGTCGCCCACCGGCTGGAGCCGCACTACCCGGTCCTCTACCGCGGCCACGACGGGCTGGTCGCCCACGAGTGCATCATCGATCTGCGTGACATCGATCGCGAGATCGGCATCACCAACGAGGACGTCGCCAAGCGCCTCATCGACTACGGCTTCCATGCACCGACCATGTCGTTCCCGGTGCCGGGAACGCTGATGATCGAGCCGACCGAGTCGGAGTCGATCGAGGAACTCGACCGGTTCTGCGACGCGATGATCGCCATCCGGGACGAGATCCGGATGGTGGCCGACGGCACGTGGCCCGCCGATGACAACCCGCTGGTGCACGCACCGCACACCGCCGCCGTGGTCGGCGCGGACGACTGGAATCACGCGTACGAGCGATCGGTGGCCGGATGGCCGAGCGGCACCCGCGTCGCCGGGAAGTACTGGCCGCCGGTCGGCCGCATCGACGGCGGATTCGGCGACCGCAACCTGGTGTGCAGCTGTCCGGCGATCGAGGATCTGGTCTGATCAGCGGACACCGCTGATCAGACGGGCGTCGGTCAGCGGTCCGGGGTCACGAACGGAAGCGGGACGCAGCGGGCCTCGACCGGCTCACCTCGCCCACGGATCTGCACGACGTCGCCCTCGACGACGTCCGGCGGGACGAACGCCAGCGCGATCCCGCAGCCGAGCGTCGGCGAGAAGTTGCCCGATGACAGCGTGCCGACGACCTGACCGTCCCGGAGGACCTCGTTGCCCTCACGCGGCGGACGTCGACCCTCGGTCCGCAGGCCCCGAAGGACCGGCGTGACGCCAGCAGCCCGCTGGGCCTCGAGTGCGTCCCGTCCACGGAACGGGCCCTTGTCCCAACCCACGACCCAGCCCAACCCGGCGTTCAGCGTCGTGATGCCGACGCCGAGCTCGTGACCGTGCAGTGGCAGGCCGGCCTCGAGTCGGAGCGTGTCCCGGGCTCCGAGGCCCGCCGGCGTGATGCCGGCGGCGGTCACCGCGTTCCAGAACCGCTCGGCGACCGCAACGGGAACGGCGCACTCGACCCCGTCTTCGCCGGTGTAGCCGGTGCCCGCGACCACGCACTCGGTGCCCTCGAAGTCGAACGTCCCGACCCGGAACCGACCGATCGCGGCGGCCTCGGACGAGACTGCGGCCAGACGCTCCCGGGCCGCTGGACCCTGGATCGCGAGCACGGCGCGCTCCGAGGTCGTGTCGCGGACGGCGACGCCCGGCGCGTCCTGCAACGCCGCGGTGACGCCGTCCGTGTTCGAGGCGTTCGGCATCACGTCGACCACACCGGGAGCGAGCCACCAGAGGATGATGTCGTCGACCACGGATCCGTCGTCGGGATCGAGCAGGTGCGTGTACTGGGCCCGACCGGGTTCGATCTTGTTCAGGTCATTGGTGAATGCCGCCTGCAGGCAGTCCACGACCCCGTCGCCCTCGACGCGCACGGTGCCCAGGTGGCTGACGTCGAAGACGACCGCTCCGGTACGGCAGGCCGCATGTTCCTCGAGCGTGCCGGACGGGTACGACAACGGCATGTCCCACCCACCGAAGGGCACCATGCGCGCCCCGAGGGAGCGGTGGACGGCGTCGAGCGCCGAGGTCCGCACGGTGCTCAGACCGCGCCGGCGGAGGGCGTCGCGGCGATCGGCGGCGACGCCGGCTCCGACGCGACGGGAGCGTCCTCAGAGGCCGGCGGCACGAGCTCGACGATGCGGGCGTCGATCTCCTCGACCACTCCGGCGAGGGGCAACACGCTCAGCACACCCTGACCGTGCTGCAGCACGTCGATGAGTTCGTCACCGCTGCGGACGAGCACCGAACGTGAACCGTTGATCACCAGGTTGGCGGTGGCGACGTCCTCGCCGAGCTGCTCACGCAGGAAACTGAAGACCTTCCGGACCGACTCGAGCTTCAGTCCGCGGTCGAGCAGCGACTTCACGACCTTGAGTTCGAGCAGGTCCCGGTACGAGTAGGCCCGGCGGGAGCCGCTGCCGCTGGCGTCGACCAGCGACGGCCGGATGAGGTCCGTGCGGGCCCAGTAGTCCAGCTGCCGGTACGAGATCCCGACGATCTCCGCCGTTCGACGTCCGCTGAAGCCCATCTCACGGGGCTGGGTGACCTGATCGCCGTCGCTCATCTCACGCTCCGTCTCGAACACGCCCACGGTGGGCGCGAACAGTGCCGGGTGAAATTACTCCACTGTCATCCGGAAGGGAAGGATTTTCGCGCGACCCCTCTCCCACCGCCGCTCTCGGGAGTCGCCGACAGGGCGTGACACGGCCACACACGGCCGAGTGCGTCAGGAACCGAAGTCCTCGGGCGACACGTTGTCGATGAACTGCCGGAACTCCTCGACGACGTCCTCCGGCTGCGACTCGCCATCGGACTCCTCGACGAAGCCGGCGGCGTCCATGACCTCGTCGGTCACGTAGATCGGGCACGCCACCCGCACCGCCAGCGCGATCGCATCCGACGGCCGGGCCGAGATCTGGAGCTGTCGACCGTCGTGCTCGAGGTGCAGCACCGCGAAGTACGTGGTGTCACGCAGGTCGTTGATGACGACCTGACTGAGATCGGCGTCGACATCGTCGAGCACCGTGCAGAACAGGTCGTGGGTCAGCGGCCTGGGCGTGTCGACCCCTTCGAGCGCGAAGGCGATCGCCGTCGCCTCGGGGCCACCGATGAAGATCGTCAGGCTGCGGCCCCGGCCACCGAGCTCGCGGAGATGGACCACCGGCGTGTTGCTGGGTGGCTCCACCCGCACTCCGAGCAGTTCGACCTCGATCACCGTCTCAGCTTACGCCCACCCCGAAGCCCGGATGGCCCAGAGCGAGACCCCGTCCGGTGGTCGACCCGGCGACCGCCTCGTTCGGTCCCCGGTTCACTCGTGGGCGGTGGCCTCACCGAGCACGGGACCGAGCTCGCGCCGCAGGAGCGCGGCGTGCAACTCGGCACCCAGTCCGGCGATCTCGGCGCTGAGTTCGACCGCCTCGGTGCGGGAGCCCGGGTTGCGCTGCTTGAGGAGCGGCATCGCCAGCTGCTCGATGAAGCCCGCCTCGCGCTCGGCGGAGACCAGGTACATGCGCAGGTGCCGGGCCGAGATCCCGTGCGTGGCGGCCCGCGACGCCAGCCGGGCGACCTCGAGGGCCCCGTCGCCGTAGTACGACTCCCCCGCCCGCCTCGCCGGTCGGATCAGACCGAACTGCTCCAACTCGGCGAGCGCATCGACCGAGATCCCCGAGGCCTCACACAGCTCCGCAGCCGATCGGGTCGGCTGATCGGACCCCGGAGCGTCATCCCACAACGCCGGGCGACGCCGCGTGGACGGGGACGGTGGTTCCGCTGCCGTCGGGCCCGCGGGTCGTCGAGCCGGCCGGGGGTCCTCCTGCAGCGCTGCGACCACATCGGCCGGGGTCTCGAGCACGCGGCGAGGTGCCGCCTCGTTGCTCCCCGGGCCGGAACCGTCGGATCCGCCCCCCGCTGCGGCTGGGGCGCTCGGACGACTCGCCGCGGCGGACGCCGCACCGCGCCCGGGGTGCCGCGCCGCGGCACCCGGACGATCCCGCGCCTCACCGCTCGACGCCCGCACCTCTCCGCTCGACGCCCGGCCGACACCGCCACGCACGGCGTCGTTGATCGCCGCGTCGGCAGCCCGTCGATCGTCGTCGTCGTCGAACTCGTCGTCGACGTCATCATCGAGCTCGACATCATCGAGCTCGTCGTCGTCGAGGTCATCGGCATCGTCGCCGTCCTCGTCCGAGAACGAACGGCTCCACAGCGTCGGCTGGGCCGGGTCGTCGTCGAACTGGTCGATGCCGTCGTCGAGCATCCGGCGGATGACCTTCAGCGGCAGGAAGTGATCCCGCTGCTGACGGAGGATCCAGCGGAGGCGCTCGATGTCGGTGTCGCCGAAGCGCCGGTAGCCCGCTGCGGTCCGACCGGGCTGGATCAGACCCTGACTCTCGAGGAACCGGATCTTCGAGATCGTGACATCCGGGAAGTCCTCCTGGATGAGCGCCAGGACCTCGCCGATCGAGAGCTCGACGGCGGTCCCCGACTCGTGCGTGCTCACGCGGCGCCGCCGAGTTCGCCGATCACGAACACCAGCCGGAACTTGCCGATCTGGATCTGCGCGCCCTCCCGCAGCAGGGCCTCGGGCACACGCTCGCCGTCGAGGTAGGTCCCATTGAGCGACCCGACGTCACGCAGCACGAACGTGCCGTCGTCGCTGCGCAGCACCTCGGCGTGACGACGGGACACGGTGATGTCGTCGAGGAACACGCTGCTCTGGGGATGGCGACCGATGGTGGTGATCGCGTCGGTCAACGCGTACTTCGCCCCGGCCGTCGACCCGCGGGTGACGACCAGCTGTCCGACCTCGCCCTCACCTGCGACGTCGACGCCGATCTGTGGGATCGAGCCGGTGGTCCGCTCGTCGTCGTCAGGCAGTTCGGCCCCGCACGCGGAGCAGAAGTTCGCACCTGCGGCATTGAGCAGGCTGCACCTCGGACAGACGATCCCGTCGGCGGACATGGTGGACTCAGGCTTCGGTCAGGCCCCGGTAGGCCTCGGCGTCGAGCAGCGTCTCGATCGCCCGGAGGTCCACCGGACGGAGCACAGCGATCCAGCCGGCACCATACGGATCGGAGTTGACCAGTTCGGGAGCGGCGTCGAGTTCGCTGTTCACCTCGACGACGATGCCCTGCACGGGTGCGTAGACCTCGGAGACCGACTTCGTCGACTCGATCTCGCCGAATGTCTGGTCCTTCGACAGCTCGGCACCGACCTCGGGGAGCTGGATGTACACGATGTCGCCGAGCGCGTCCTGGGCGTAGTCGGTGATGCCGATGCGGAACAGTCCGTCCTCGTCGAGGACCCACTCGTGTTCCGCGGAGTAGCGGAGATTGTCGGGAACGTTCATGCCCGAAACGCTACCCGAACCCGCCACCCGCGACCGCCGAGCCGCTTCACCGCAGCATCTGACGGATCCTGCGGGCGTACTCCTGACTGAGGGTCCGGGCCTCGGCCGCGGAATCGCCCTCGACCCAGATGTGCGTGAGTGGCTCCTCGGGGTCCGGGAGCACGAGCGCCCACCCCCGCTCATGGTTCACCTTGACCCCGTCGATCAGGTCGACGTCGCGACCGTGGGTCTGCTCGACCAGGGTCCGCATGACGGTGCCCTTCTGCTCCCACGGTGTCACGACCTCCTCGTGCTGCAGGAACACCGTCGGCACGGCGGCGACCACCTCGGACAGCGGCACGCCACGGGCGGCGAGCAGGTCGAGGATCTTGAGCAGACCACCGGCGGCGTCGAACGCCGGGAGGAAGCCGGGCAGGATCACACCGCCGTCGAGGTTCGAGGCGAACCCGACACCCGGCGTCGCCGCTGCGGCCATCAGCGCCGCCGACGACGTCTTGGTCCAGAGCACCGAGTACCCGCGGGCCTGCACGATGTCCGCGGCGGCTCGGGGAGCGGTGACCGGGAGCGCGACGGTGTCGCCGAGCAACCGGTCGCACACGAGGTCGAGGAACACGAACAGCGATGCCGAGTCGCTCAGCACCTGCCCCTGGTCGTCGACGAGGGTGAGCTGCTCACCGGTCGGATCGAGCACCGCACCCAGGTCGGCACCCGACGCCCGGACCAGGCCCGCCACGTCCTGGGCGTGTGACATGCGGTCGTAGCCGATCAGGCCCGCCGTCGACGCGAACGGGTTCATGGCCAGCACCTCGGCCCGCAACTTCGACAACACGCTGGGCATCGCGAAGCTCGTCGACCCGTAGGCGTAGTCGATGACCACCTTGAACCGTCGTTCGGCGATCGCCGAGACGTCGATGGTGCTCTCGAGTGCCACCGCGTACTGCTCGATCGCCCGAGGCACCAGGTCGATGTCGCCGATGTCCGCCGGACGGACCCGACGGAAGTCCTCACGGCCGAAGAGCCGTTCGATCTTGCGCTGCCGATCCTCGAGGATGTCGTCGCCGTCGCTGTCGAGGAACCGGATGCCCACCGAATCCGGGTCGAGCGAGTCCAGCCGGACCGACACACCGGCGGTCGCGACCGCGCTGCGACAGTGGAACCGGGTCAGCGGGACGCTGGCGACCTCGAGATCCATCACGTTCACGCCGCCCGCATTGAGGCCGGCGATGATGGCCCGCTTGAGCATGCGCGCCGACCGCGAGGAGTCGCGGGAGACCACGACCGTGGCGCCACGGTCGAGCGACGTCGCGAACGCCATGGCGACCTTGGCCGCGAGTTCCGGCGTCATGTCGACGTTCGCGAGACCACTCACGCCGCCCCGACCGAAGAGACTGCGCGCCCCGCGGGACTCCCAGATCAGCGAGGAGTTCACGACGGCGCCGCCCTCGACGGTCTTGAACGCGTAGACCTTGACGTCGGCGGACACGACGGCGTCCTCGCCGATGAACACCTCGTCACCGAGGACCACACCCTCCTCGCAACGGGCGTTGCGCCGCAGGTCCGCGGCCCGGCCGACGACGGTCCCGCGCAGCTTCACGCCCTCCCCCAGGTAGGCGTTGTCGTGGACGACGGTCCGCTCGAGCTCGCCGTCACGGCGCAACCGGACGCCGGTGCCGAGCACGACGTACTCGCCGAGCCGGACCCCCGCATCCACGAGGCAGTTGTCGCCGATCACCGCCGGGCCGACGAGATCGGCCTCGGGGCTGATCTCCGAGCCCTCCCCCACGTACACGCCGTCGGCGACCTCGAACCCGGGGATCGTCACCTCGACCCGGCTGTCCAGGATGTCCTTGTGCGCGCGCACGTACGCGGGAAGTGTGCCGACGTCCTCCCAGTACCCGTCGGCCACGGCGCCGATGACCCGCTCGCCGGCGTCGAGAAGCTTCGGGAACACGTCCGAGGAGAAGTCGACGGGCACATCGGGAGCGATCCAGTCGAACACCCGGGGCTCCAGCACGTAGATCCCCGAGTTGATCGTGTCGGAGAACACCTCGCCCCAGGTCGGCTTCTCGAGGAACCGGTCGATCGAGTCGTCCTCGCGGGTGATCACGATGCCGTACTCGAGCGGGTTCTCGACGCGCACCAGTCCGATCGTCGCCACCGCCTCGCGCTGGCGGTGCGTCTCGACGATGGCGCCCAGATCGATGTCGGTGAGCACGTCGCCCGAGATGACGAGGAACGTCTCGTCGAGTTCTGCCATGGCGTTGCGCACGGATCCGGCGGTGCCGAGCGGCGACTCCTCGGTCGCGTAGACCATCCGGACCCCGAACTCCGAGCCGTCACCGAAGTAGTTGCGGATGACGTTCGGCATGAACGCGAGCGTGACCACGATGTCCTCGACGCCGTGGCCCCGGAGCAACTCGATGATGTGCTCCATCATCGGCCGGTTGACCAGCGGCAACATCGGTTTGGGCATGTTGGAGGTGAGTGGCCGCAGTCGCGTGCCCTCACCGCCGGCCATGATGACGGCCTTCACGTCGTGCCTCCTGTGCTCCGTGCGGGGTGCGGAGCACCCATCACGCTACCGGCGTCCGAGCCGGCTCCGGCGATCCGGACCCGCCCGTTCGTCAGGACGCGGCCTCGGCACGGCCGCGGCGCAGCGACTCGAGCCCCATCGGGAAGTACCCGACGAACGCGATCATGCTGAACACCAACCCGGGCAGCGCGCAGCCCCACGCGATGAGCTCCAGGACGTTGCGGACGCCCTCGGCGAGGCGCTCGTCCGAGGCCATGAGGAACGCCGGGAACGCCGCCATCATCAGGAACGTCCCGGTCTTGCCTGCCATGGTGACGTCCATGCGGGCGCCGCCCAGCGCCAGCAGCGCCACGACCCAGATCGACAGCACGATCTCGCGGACCACCACGATGAGTCCCAGCCAGAGGGGAACGGCCCCGACGATGATGATGGAGCCGACCCCGACGATGAGCAGCAGACGGTCCACCGTCGGGTCGAACATCTTCCCGACGGTCGACACCTGGCCGAAGCGCCGGGCCACGTAGCCATCGACCCAGTCGGTGGCCCCCAGCAACGCCAGCAGCACCGCGGCGACGGCCTGGGCCTCCTGCACGAACAGCAACCACAGGAACAGCGGGATGCACAGGAGTCGCACCAGCGTGATCAGGTTGGGCACCGTCCAGAGACCGGCGTCCACCAGCTCGACGTCGGCACCACCGTCCGGGGCGCCCGATCCGCCCGATCCCGCCGTGCCGGCGACGTCGGGATCGCTGGCCTCGGACATGGCGCCACTCTACGCCCCGGCCACGCGGCGTCTGCGAAGCTGTGGGAATGAGTGACAACGCACCCTCGGTCTTCAGTCGCATCATCGCCGGCGAACTTCCCGGCCGGTTCGTCTGGCGCGACGACGACGTCGTCGCCTTCCTGACGATCGCCCCCATCAACCCCGGCCACGTGCTCGTGGTCCCCGTCGCCGAGGTCGACCTGTGGACCGACGTCGCTCCATCCACCTGGGCCCGCATGGCCGAGGTGGAGGCGGTCATCGGCCGGGCGCTGCTCGCAGCGTTCGATCAACGGCGAGTGGGTGTGATCATCGCCGGGCTCGAGGTCCCGCACTGCCACGTCCACCTCATCCCGATCGACGACGAGGCCGACCTGTCGTTCGCCCGGGCCGACGCCCACGCCACTCCCGAGGCGCTCGATGCCGCGGCAGATCGCATCCGGAGTGCGCTGCGAGCCGACGGACACGACGCCCACGTCGCCGGCTGACGCCCGCCGGAGCGGAGGGTCGGGTCAGTCAGAGCCGGCGGGTGCGCCCGCGATCGGTACCACGGCATCGAGCAGGTGCTCACCGTGATGCCGCACGTTGTTGACCTCGGTCGACACGGGGCGCAGTCGGAACAGCGCATCGGGCGCGGCCACCAGGAACGTCGTCACGGCGTCACGGTCCTGCATCTCCGGCGACAACCAGGCGTCCCAACCGGATGGCGGGACGACCACCGGCATCCGGTCGTGCACCGCCGACATGACGTGGTTGGCGCCGGTGGTGAGGATGGTCACCGACCGGAGAGGCTCGCTCCCCTCGCCGCCGTCAGGGTCATCGACCCCATCGGGTTCCGGCGGTGTCCACTGTTCCCAGAGCCCGGCGAGCGCGTAGGGCTCGTCGTCGGGGCGGTGGATGAAGTACGGCTGCTTCAGCTTCTGTCCTGGCACCTTGGCCCACTCGTAGAAGCCGTCGACCGGGACGATGCACCGCCGCCGGGTGAAGGCACGCCGGAACGACGGCTTCTCGGCGGCGGTCTCGGACCGGGCGTTGATCATTCGGTTGCCGATCGACTGCTCCTTGGCCCACGACGGCACCAGACCCCAGTGGAACGCGTCGAGCCGCCGGACCTCCCCCTCCTCGACCACGACCAGCACGTCCGACGTCGGCGCCGTGTTGGTGTTCGGGCGGTGCGCCTCGGCAGCCCCGGTCACGCGGTCGACGTCGAAGTAGGCCGCCAGCTGTGCCGGCGGCGTCGTCGAGACGAAACGGCCGCACACGCCCCCACCCTAGGTGCGCATCGGCGTTCCGCGACCGGCACGTCGCCCGCAGTTACGATCGACCTCTGCGATGACCTCCTCCGACACCACGCCGTCCGACCACCCCCCGGCGGCGACCGAACCGGTCGTCTCGGTCATCACCCCGACGTTCAACGAGCGTGACAACGTGCCGCTCCTGATCGCCGACCTGAACCGGGCGCTCGGCGACATCCCCCACGAGATCATCGTGGCGGACGACGACAGCCCCGACGGCACGTGGGAGGTGGCCGAGGAGCTGGCCCGGACCGATCCGAACGTGCGCGTCATGCGACGCTTCCACGACCACGGGCTCTCCGCAGCGGTGCTCGACGGCATGTCGGTGGCCCGCGGGCAGTACCTGGCGGTCATCGACGCCGACCTGCAGCACGACCCGTCGATCCTGCCCGACATGGTGGCGCGCCTGCGCGACGACGGCGCCGACGTCGCGGTCGGTTCGCGGTCGGTCGAAGGGGGCGGCTACGGCGACTGGTCGGCGTCGCGACGGTTCGTCAGCTGGGTCGCCACCTTCATCGCCCGGGTCATCCTGCGGGTGCACGTCACGGACCCGATGAGCGGCTACTTCATGGTCTCCAGAGCCACCTACGAGCGCGACGCCGGCCGCATCAACCCGCGCGGCTTCAAGATCCTCCTCGAGTTCATCGGGCGTGATCGCTCGCTCGACGTGGTCGAGGTGCCGTTCGAGTTCCGGAACCGGATCCACGGCGAGACGAAACTGAACCGCTCGATCATCCGGTCCTACCTGCTCGCCGTCGCCGAACTCCGACTCGGCCGTCAGGTCGACCCGGCCTTCCTGCTCTACGTGCTGGTGGGCGTCGTGGGACTCGCCGTGAACTCGGTCGTCTTCGCCATCGCCGAGGCCGCGGGGGTCCCGCAGTTCACCACGGGCCTGAACGAGGCGATCGACCCGATCTACGGCTCGTTCGTGCTCAGCGTCGCCGTGTCGATCCTTGTGGTGTTCGCGTTGAACAACGAGTTCACGTTCTGGGAGCAGCGCTACACGGGCTGGAAACTCGCACCCGCGTTCGTCGTGTTCGTCGGGATGTCGATCATCGGAACGCTCGTGCACGTCGGCGTGTTCACGTACCTGCAGAACATCGGGTTGCTGCTCTCGGTGCTCGGCGACTCCGGTGCCCGCACGCTGCACAACCTGATCGGCGCCCTGATCGCCCTGATCGTGAACTGGTACCTGAACACCACGTATCTGTGGCGCCGCCGCCTCAGCTGAGCGCGCGCTCCACGGCGGCGACCAGATCATCGGCCGTCGCTCCCGGGCCCACGATCTCGGCCACCCCCGCCTCGGTGAGCACCGAGACATCCCGTTCCGGGACGATGCCGCCCACGATCACCGGGATGTCGAGCCCGGCATCGCGCAGACCGGCCACGACGGGCGGTGCGAGGGCCAGGTGCGCACCCGACAGCATCGACAGGCCCACCACGTCCACGTCCTCGTCGCGAGCGGCGGCCACGACGGTCTCGGGCGTCTGCCGGAGGCCGGTGTAGATCACCTCGTAGCCGGCGTCGCGCAACAGTCGGGCGACGACCTTCACCCCACGGTCGTGGCCGTCGAGCCCGAGCTTGGCGACCAGGATCCGGGCGGACGGCGGGCGTGGGGTCAGCATCGAGGTCTCACAGCGCCGGGGCCTCGTCCCACCAGCCGAAGACGTCGCCGAGCGAGCGGACGAGTTCGCCGAGCGTCGCCTCGGCGCGCACCGCGTCGATGAGCGAGACCATGATGTTGACGTTGGGATCAGCGGCCGCGGCGCGCACGGCCTCGAGCGCAGCGTCGACGGCGGCGCCGTCCCGGGCGGCCCGCACCGTCGCCAGCCGCTTCCGCTGCAGGTCCTCGACCGCCGGATCGATGTAGAGCGTCTCGGGCGGGGCCTCGTCGTTGCCCTCGAGGTGTCGGTTGACGCCCACCACCACGTAACGGTCGTCGTTGATTCGACGCTCCAGGTCGTAGGCGGCGTCCGCGATGTGCGACTGGTACCAGCCCTCCTCGACGCCTCGGATCGCCCCCTCGAGCATGGAGCCGTCGCCGAAGGCGTCGATCTGCTCGAGGAGCGACAGTGCCTCGGCCTCGACGGTGTCGGTGAGGGACTCGACGAACCACGAGCCGCCGAGCGGGTCGGCCACGTTCGCGACCCGACTCTCGTGGGCGATCACCTGCTGGGTCCGCAGTGCGATCCGAGCGGCCCGCTCCGTCGGGAGTGCGAGCGTCTCGTCCATCGAGTTGGTGTGCAGGCTCTGGGTGCCGCCGAGCACGCCGGCGAGCGCCTCGATCGCGGTGCGGACGATGTTGACCTCGGGCTGTTGCGCCGTCAGCGACACGCCGGCCGTCTGCGTGTGGAATCGCAGACGGAGCGACCGCTCATCCCGCGCGCCGTACCGGTCGCGCATCCACGTGGCCCAGATCCGGCGGGCGGCGCGGTACTTGGCGATCTCCTCGAAGAAGTCGATGTGGGCGTTGAAGAAGAAGCTGAGCCGCGGTGCGAATGCGTCGACCTCCAGCCCCGATGCCAACGCCTGCTCCACGTAGGCGAAG
>CAJBIS010000169.1 GCA_903953195.1 uncultured Actinomycetes bacterium | reverse complement strand
GAGCCTCAGTCGGTCGAGGCCGTCGCCGCCGCCGTCCCGGCCCCGTAGCGGGCGAGCACCTTGGCCCGAGTCCGCGGGTGGATGTTCGCCAGCGTGACGTCGCCGTCGTAGTGGGCGAGCACTCGCCGGTCCATGACCGCCCGCCACAGCGGCGGGATGTACGCGACGCCGAGCATCAGTCCGTACCCCGACGGAAGCTGCGGTGACTCGTCGAAGTGCCGCAGCGCCTGGTAGCGGCGGGTCGGGTGGGCGTGGTGGTCCGAGTGGCGCTCGAGTTGGTACAGGATCACGTTCGAGGCGACATGGTTCGAGTTCCACGAGTGCTGCGGGTTGCAGCGTTCGTAGCGACCGTCCGGACGCTGCTGGCGGAGCAGGCCGTAGTGCTCGAGGTAGTTCACGACCTCGAGCAGTGAGAACCCGAAGACCGCCTGCACGAGCAGGAACGGCAGCACGACCCAGCCGAAGACCGCCGTCAGCGTCACGAGCAGCACGACGCTGAGCGCCCAGGCGGTGAGCACGTCGTTCCCCAGGCTCCACACGCGCTGGTGCTGTCCTCGCAGCCGCCTGGCCTCCAGGTTCCAGGCGGAGCGGGCGCTGCCGACGACGGTGCGCGGCAGGAACTCCCAGAACGACTCGCCGAGTCGGGAGCTCGCCGGGTCCTCCGGTGTGGCGACCCGGTTGTGATGGCCCCGGTTGTGCTCGACGTAGAAGTGTCCGTAGCCGGTCTGGGCGAGTGCCACCTTGGCCAGCATCCGCTCGGCGCGCACGTTCTTGTGGCCGAGCTCGTGCGCCGTGTTGATGGCGACGCCGCCGACGGTGCCGACCGTGAGCGCGTAGCCGAGCTCCTGCCACCAGGCGAGGTCGTTGGTGGCGACGATCCAGCAGGCGAAGACCAGCGCCAGGTACTGCAGCGGCAGGAACAGGTAGGTGCACCAGCGGTAGTAGCGGTCGGCGCTGAGCTGCTCGACGGCCCAGTCGGGCGGGTTCGTGCGGTCCTCGCCGAAGATGCGGTCGAGGATCGGGATCATGACCAGGATCCAGATCGGCCCCGAGTACCAGAAGATGTTCGCCCAGCCGCTGAAGTCGACCCACTGGGCCGCACCGAACGGCAGCAGGGGCACGACCAGCCCGAAGAGCCACAGGTGGCGCTTGTGGTCCTTCCAGCGGACGACCTCGCCGTCGATCGTGGTGGTGAGGGTGCTCATGAGGGAACCTCCGGTGAGACGGCGAGCGCGCCGTGGACGAGGAAGTTGGACACGTAGTCGGCGACCACCTCGGGTGGGTCGTCCGGGGCGCTGACCGCGTAGCTGATCAGCAGTCGGGTGACGACGTCGGCGAAGCGACGCCGGCCGACCGGGTCGTCGGCGACGTCCGGTGTGCGTTCGGCCACGATCGACTCGACCACGGCACGGACGTGGACCATGACCGGACCGTTGTCGGTGGCGAGGATCGGGACCAGGGCGTCGGGCTCGGTGCGCAGCAGCCGGTCGAGCAATGGGTGGCTGCGCAGCACCTGCAGGGCGGTGCACAGCGACGCGCTGAGTGCCTGTTGCGGGTCGTCGAGGTCGACCGACGCCGCCGAGATCCGGTCGACCAGCTTGCTGGTCTCACTCAGCACCACGGTGGCGACCAGCGCCTCCTTCGACGGGAAGTAGCGGTACAGCGTCTGGCGGGACAGCCCCGCCTGCTTGGCCACGTCACCCATGGACAGCTTGGCGATTCCGTGGGTGGTGGCGGTGGTGAGTGCGGCGTCGATGAGCCGCTGTCGGATGGTGAGCTCGTCGGGCGTCTCGTCGGCCATGAGTTACAAACTAACAAATTTTGTAACTCTGTCAAGAGGCTGGATCCGGGCGGCGTCAACGGGCCGATCGGTCGCGGTGGGTCAGGCCGGGACCACCGCCCGACCGACCGAGAACCACGTCCACGGCTTCGGACCCCGCACGTAACGCCGCTCGACCTCGACGAGCTCCAGCCCGGCAGCAGTGACGAGCGTCGTCGGGTCCCGGGTCAGGTGGCACCCACCGGCGAGGCGCTGTTGGACGCCGTCCAGACGATGCTGCCACCTGCGGACACCGGCGTCGGGGGCCTCGCCGTGCTCGAGGAAGTGGAACGTGCCGCCCGGTCGGACGATGCGCCGCACCTCGGCGAGCGCGGCGTCGGCATCGGGGATCGTGCACAGGGTGAACGTGCAGAGCGCGGCGTCGCACGAGTCGTCGGCGAGTGGAACCTGCGCGCCGTCGAGGCCCACGAACTCGACGCTCGCACCTGATGCGGCGATGCGCGACGCCGAGCGCTGTCGGGCCACCTCCGACGGCTCGACGGCGAACACCGTCGTGACCTCCGGCGGGTACAGGTGGACGTTGAGCCCGGAACCGAAGCCGAGTTCGAGCACGGCGCCGCTCAGCCCGGCGACCGCGCGCTCACGCCAACGGTCGAGGTCGCGCTGGCCGCAGGTCGCCTCGACCAGGCGCGGCAGCACGACGCGCTCGTACCAGCCGCCGCTCAGGGCCGACCCTTCGGGGCGAACTGCTCGGTGAGCGCCGGGTCGTCCAGGACGTGCGGCGCCAGGATGGCGTCCGCCTCGGCGACGAGTTCGTCGGTCAGTTCGACCTCGAGTGCTCCCACGTTGTCCTCGAGCTGCGCGGGCTTCGTCGCACCGACGATGCACGACGTCACGTTGTCGTTGCGCAGCACCCACGCCAGCGCGAACTGGGCGGTCGTGCACCCGGCGCTCTCGGCCAGGGCACGGAGCTGCTGCACCGCGGTGAGCAGCTCGTCGTTGAGGAACAGGGCCATCATCCGGGCCCAGTCGTCGTCGCCCGCGGCCCGGGAGTCACCCGGCGGCGGCTCACCCGGCAGGTACTTGCCCGTGAGCACACCCTGCAGCAGCGGTGACCAGACGATCTGGCCGATGCCGAGCTCCCGACACGTCGGCACCACCTCGCCCTCGATCACCCGCCAGACCATGGAGTACTGCGGCTGGTTCGACACGAGCGGCACCCGCAGCTCATCCGCGAGGGCCCGACCGGCGCGCAACTGATCGGCGGTCCACTCGCTCGTGCCCAGGTAACCGACCTTGCCCTGTCGAACCAGATCGGCGAACGCCGTCATGGTCTCCTCGAGCGGCGTCTCGGTGTCGAAGCGGTGCGCCTGGTACAGGTCGATGTGATCGGTGTCGAGACGGCGGAGCGACGCCTCGCAGCTCTCCATGATGTGCTTGCGGGACAGGCCACGGTCGTTCACGCCGGTTCCGGTCGGGAAGTACACCTTCGTGCAGATCTCGAGGCCCTCCCGGCGCACGCCGGCGAGTGCCCGACCGAGCACCGACTCGGCCCGGGTC
Source organism: uncultured Actinomycetes bacterium (assembly GCA_903953195.1). Classification (GTDB taxonomy): domain Bacteria; phylum Actinomycetota; class Acidimicrobiia; order Acidimicrobiales; family Microtrichaceae; genus SXMI01. Next base: position 9,559 of record CAJBIS010000169.1, on the reverse strand, counting down.
TCGGCGTACACGTCGGCCGTGTCGAACGTCGTGATGCCCAGATCGAGCGCCGTGTGCACGCACGAGATGGCGGCGGTGTCGTCGATCTGGCCGCCGTGGGTGATCCAGTTGCCGTAGCTGATGGCGCTGAGTCTGAGGCCGCTGGTGCCGAGGTAGCGATGTTCCATGGGTGCATCCAATCACGCCGACGTGCACCCGGACTACCGCAGATGCCGTCGAGGTCGCAGACTGTGGGGGTGAGTCCTCACGTGCGCGACATTCTGGTGATCGGCGGCGGTCCGGCCGGTGCGGCCGCCGCCATCGTCGCCGCCGACGCCGGTGCGCGGGTCACGGTGTTCGAGAAGGGCCTGATGGGTCGCGACAAGATCTGCGGTGACGGCCTCACGCCACGTGCGGTCAAGGCGCTCGGTGAACTCGGCGTGGAACTCGACGACGCCCACCGGATCGACGGCCTGCGCATGGTCGCGAACGACACGGTCCGGCAACTCGACTGGCCCGGGATCGCACCGTTCCCGGCCCACGGCGCCGTGTGGCCCCGCCGCCGACTCGACCAGCGCCTGATGGAGCTCGCGGAGAAGGCCGGCGCCGAGCTGCGCTGGGGTCACGAGGCGATGCCGGTCGTCGACGGGAACCGTGTCGTCGGCGTGCGCGCCAACGACACGGAGTGGCGTGCGGACCTGGTGGTCGTCGCGGCCGGCGCCCCGGGAGCAGTGGCGCGGATGCTCGGAGCCGAGCGGGACCCGCGTGAGCCGTTCGGTCTGGCCATCCGCACGTACGCGTCGTCGCCACGCCACGCCGAGCGCTACCTCGAGGCATGTCTCACCCTGCGCGACGCGTCGGGCACGCCGGTTCCCGGCTACGGCTGGATCTTCCCGGCCGGAGACGGCACCGTGAACATCGGCGTCGGCGCGCTGTCGACCATGAAGGGGTTCAAGCAGCTCAACCTGAACCGTCTGCAGGACAGCTATCGATCGCTGGTGCAGGACGACTGGGAGCTCGGCGAGGACCTGGAACGACCCCGCGCCTGGCGGCTGCCGATGAGTTCGATTCGTCGGCACGGTCCCGGCTGGGTCGCGGTCGGCGATGCGGCCGGGCTCGTCAACCCGATGAACGGCGAGGGCATCGACTACGGGCTGGAGTCCGGGATGCTCGCGTCGCAACTGTTCCTCGAGGACCCGGTGACGGTGCCGGTCCGTTACGACCGCATCATCGGTGAGCGCTTCGACGCCTTCCTGCGGACCGGTCGTCGCTTCTCGTTCCTGATCGGCCACCCGTTCCTGCTGCGCACCGGCCTGCGCTTCGCGGTCGGCACCCAGGGCATCGCGAACATCACGCTGCAGGTGATGGGCAACCTCGTCGACTCGTCGACCCCGGGTGCGGGCGGATGGACCATGCGGACCGCCGATCGGGTGCTCGCCGCCGCCGATCCGGTGCTGCGCGCCACACGGGCTCCGGCCTGATCCGCCGGGCCACCGGACCCGGGGACCGGGCCCGACGATCCAGCCGATGAGCAGGATCGCCCATGCCGGTTCGTCGGATTCCTAGGGTAGGAATCTCTCTATGGGGCATGGCGACGCAGCGACAGCGGGGACCGAGGTGTTCGACGGCCCGGTCTCCGGTGCGGTCCACGACGACTTCGATGACGTGCGCAGCACGTTCCGCAAGCAGCTCGGCCGGACCACGGGCGGTGCGGCGGTGGCGATCTACCACCGCGGCGTGAAGGTGGTCGACCTGTGGGGTGGGACCCGCGACGAGTTCGCCGACGGGGGTCCGGCGCCGTGGCAGCGGGACACGCTCACCATGTGCTTCTCGACCACCAAGGGTGTGGTCTCGACGGCGGTGCACATGCTCGCCGACCGTGGACTCATCGACTACGACGAACCCGTTGCGACCTACTGGCCCGAGTTCGCGCGCAACGGCAAGGGCCGCGTGACGGTGGCGCACGTGCTGACGCATTCGTCAGGGTTGCACCGGATCCGGAGCCTGGTACCCGATGCGAGCTCGATGCTCGACTGGGAGTACATGACCGATGCACTCGCCTCGGCCGCGCCGGCCTACGAGCCCGGCACGAAGCACGGCTACCACGCGCTCACGTACGGCTGGCTCGCCGGCGAGCTGGTCCGCCGGGTGTCCGGTCAGGCGGTCGCCGAGTTCGTCGACACGGAGATCGCCAAGCCGCTGGAGGTCGACGGCATGTCGGTCGGTCTGCCGCGCTCCGAACGGCATCGCGTGGCGACGCTCGAACCCGTCTCGCTGCCCCGCTCGCCGTGGAAGCCGCTGCGGCGAATCGAGAAGCGGGTGTCCAAGCAGATGGGCAAGGTCGTCTCGGCCCTGCCGGTGCCGGTCAACACCCGGCGCCTGGCGAATGCGCTGGCGCCACGCGGCGTGGACGCGGTGCTCGCCGGTCCTGACGTCATGGACGCCGAGGTGCCTGCGGCCAACGGGTTCTTCACCGCCCGGTCGCTCGCCAAGATGTACGGCGCGCTCGCCGGTGGCGGCGCGATCGACGGCGTTCGACTGGTTGCACCCGAACGGGTCGACACGATGTCCGAGATCCACCGCAGAGGGAGCGATCTGGTCCTTGTCATGCCCATGGACTGGCGGCTCGGCTACCACCGGGTGTTCACCACCGGCGGAACGATCGGGACCGCCTTCGGTCACTTCGGTCTCGGCGGGTCCGGCGCCTGGTGCGATCCGACCCGCGAGCTCAGCGTGGCCTACGTGTGCAATCGAGGAAGCGGGACACCGGTGGGCGACCTGCGGATCGCCCAGATCGGTGCCGCCGCGGTGCGCTGCGCCGACCGTCGCAGCTGAACGCGCCGTTCCCGCCGTGATCGAGATGGATCAGGGCGTGGCGATCAGGGCGTGACGGCCACCGACGACAGCCCGGGCACCGTTGCCGCAGCGGTCACCGAGGTGAGTGCCGCGGCGTCGTCCCGGAGCGTGCCGGCCCAGAAGTCGAGCGTCGTGTCGATGACGAGCTGATCGTGCGGTGACGGGGTGTTCTCGAACGGCCACGCGTGCGTGCCGTCGGTGAGGGTCACCGCCCAGGTCGGACCGGGGAGCTGATCGATCGCCTGCTGTTGCACGGCGATCGGGATGCTGGTGTCCGCCGTTCCGGAGAACACGAGCACGGGGAACCGGCGGCCCCAGGTGAACTCGCCGCCCGGCATGGGGAACGTGAACGCCGACATCAGGATGGCGGAACGGAACCGCTCGTCGACGCAACACGGGTGGAACAACTTGGCGTACGCCGTGGCACCACCGAGGGACAGGCCCGACAGTCCGAGCCGGTCCGGATCGATCAATCCGGCGAGCGCGCCTCCCTGCTGATTCATCTCCAGCACCTGATCGGTGACGAAACGGAGGTCAGCGGGTTGGTTGACGACGTCCTCGACGCTCCGCTGATCATTGGGGATGGCATCGCTCGTGAGGGGGAAGTTCGGGGCGACCACCACGTACCCCGCCTTCGACCATGCGCTCAGGAGCTCGGAGAACTTCTGCGAGTTCCCGGCGAGTCCGTGGGCGTGGACGATCATCGGGAACGGGCCGGTGCCACCGGGCACGTAGATGTCGGTGGGGAGCACCCGTCCCGGCGTGTCACCCGTGGGTCGGGAGGGATCGGTGAACGTCTCGGTGCGCATCGTCGTGGTCCCGTCCCCGGTGCCGAGCGGTGTGGTCGTGGTGGTGGTCGATGTATCAGTCGATCCCGGCGCCGTCGCCGACGAGTCACCCGAGTTGCCGTCTCCGCCGCAGGCCGCCACACCGGCCGCCGCGACGACGGCTGCGATGAACAGCATCACGCGTCGGAGTCGAGTCACGGGGCCACGTTAGGGGAGCAGTGCTGGTCACGGGGTCCGTCCGCACGGTGACGGACCGCCGGAGAGGCTGAAGACCCACGCGCCGCTCAGGTCCGGCCGGTACGCCGTCAGCAGTTTCCACCGGAGGCTGACCTCGACGAGCGAGCCGTCGCTGGCGGCGATGGCGGCGCGCACGCGTTCAGCGTGGTGGTTCCAGCGGCGCACCACTGCGCCGTCCATCTCGAACGTGATCCACCCTCGGTCGCTGACCTCGATCACGCTGACCAGTCTCGACACGTCGTCCGGTCGGGTCTCCTGGCAGCAGAACCGATGCTGCATGTGGTGCGGGTCGTGGCCGGAACGGTGCGTCCCGCACGCCACCGGCGTCGCCGGGGCATCGCGGTGTTCCGGGTCGTCCGGAGGGTCAGGGGACTGACGGCTGTCGTCGTGGCGCATGTCCTGCTCGCAGGGTCGAGATCCGGTTGGGTACTGGTCGGTCCGGTGCTGGTCGGTTGGGTGCTGGTCGGTTCGGTGCTGACGATGTGAGCGCCGGGCCCGGAGGGATGGGGCCACCCCCGGGCCCGGCTGGTGCCGATCGCTCGGCGCTCAGTGGTCTCGCCGCTTCCGGTCGTCCTCCGCCGGCTTCTCCTCTCCGAAGAAGCCGGCGTCGTTCGGCACCGGTTGGCAGCGATTCCACTCCCGGATCCTGCTGGTGGCCTGTGACAGTGACGCGAAGGCCAGCCCGGCACCCGCCCCGTCGGCGGCGAACGCCTGCACCGAGTTCCGGGCGTATCCCATGGATCCCGCCTCGTCGTAGACGTCGAGGGCGGCGCTCAGGAACGCGAACGTCCACCCGCGTCGCTCCCGTTCCGAGATGAGCCGTCGGACCTGATCGAGTGAGAACTCCACGCTGCAGTTCTCGTGGCCGTCGGTGATCGAGACGAACACGATCGCCTCGGGGGGCTCGCCGAGGTTGCGACGCAGCTGCTCACGCTGGTCGGCGCGTGCGATCAGCCGGCCGGTGGCGTCGAGGAGCGGTGTCGAGCCCCGCGGCACGAACGTCGTGGCGTCGAGGGGCCGGACCTCCCGGACCGGTGTGGCGTCGGCGAGCACCTCGTGCGGGTCGGCGTCGTCGAACTGCACGAACGTCACGATGGCGTCGTCGCCCTCGGCCTGCTGGGCGCGCAGCCACTGGTTGAAGCCACCGACGATGTCGTCGGCGATGGCACCCATCGAGCCGGACCGGTCGAGCAGGATGTAGAGGTGCGTCGTGCGTCCGCCGCCGGCGGGCTGGGCGGGCGTTGGGGGGGTCGTGTCATTGGGCAAGGTGCTGCCTCCTGGGTCGTGGCGGCTGCGTCGCCGCTCGTCAGGGGGTTCGAGTCGGGCCGCTGGGAGATGTGACATCGCGGTGTCGCCGAACCTGTGCGGCGGCTCCACTGGCCGGATCACGCTGTCGCAGCGGTGGTGCACACTGGTCCCCGGTGGTGGGGCCGACCAGGTGATGCGGAACGAGGGAGTGGAGCACCATGAGCGACGACGTCGTCATCGAGATCGAGGAGTCCGAGTGGCAGGAGGTCAGCCGCCGTCTGGCCAACGCCCTCGGTGGTGACGAGCACCATCCCTCCGGCCACTTCCTGTTGGTGATCTCGGGTGGCCGCCGTCGATGGGTCGCCGCCGACAGCGTGCGACTGTTCGTGCTCGACACGGTCGCCGATGACCGTGACATCACTCTGCTGGTGTCCCCCCGTCTGCTGGAGGCGTGGCCGATGGCGGCTGCGGGGACCGGCCGCGCCGAACTGCGCGTGGCGACGATGGATGGCGAGTTGAAGATCGCGATCTCGGGGAGCGGTGGTTCACTGGTCCTCGATCAGCGTCCGCCGGGCGATCTCGCGGTCGACGCGGTGCTCGCCGAGCAGATGGATCGACCACGCCGAGAATTCCGCCTCGAGGCGGAGCCGCTGGTGCAGATGACACACCTGGCTCGTCGAGCACCGTCGGGTCTCCTCGCCGACGATCAGTTCGTCGATCCACTCATGTGGGTCTTCGGTGGCGCTGACGAGGTGGCCGTCTGTGTGTTCTGGGACGGCCTCGGCGTCACCAGGTACGCCACGCCGGCGTCCGGCGACGGTGACGGCATGGTGTCCGTGTCCCCCATCTTCCTGACCGATCTCGTCGACGCTCTCGAGCCGGGTGAGCTCGTCCTCGGCATCCCGGACGACTCCGACAACGCGATCATCGTGCGGCAGGGCATGTTCACGGCCCTGCTGATGCCCACCGACGTCGACGAGACCGTCCGCTCCGATGTCGAGGCCATCCTCGCCGAGCTCTACGGCGACGAGGTCGTCCGTCCGGACAGCGACGGCGACTACCTGCTCACGAGCCGAGGTGTGCCCGTGTACGCCCGGATCGTGCCCACCGACGAACTGACGCAGCTGCAGATCTTCGCCGTGGTGCTGAGCGACGTCGCCGAGGACCCGGAGCTGCTCGCCGAGCTCAACCAGCTGAATCGGTCGAGCCTCATCGTGAAACTCATCCACACCGAGGAGGCGGTCATCGTCGGCGGATCGCTCGTGGCCGACACCCTCGACGGTGAAGAGGTCGAGACGCTCGTCAATCGTGTGCGCGAGGTCGCCGACGAGGTCGCTCCCATGCTCGAGATCCGCTTCGGCGGCAACACGATCGAACGGATGGAACACCAGCGTTGGGCCAACTACGTGCGCACGGTGGTCACCGCCGAGCTCGATCCCGGTGTGTGGTCCCGGCTGACCGGTGACGACGCGCTGGAACGCTTGCCGTTCGAGGCCCCGGTCTACGTGATCACGGCGTGCGATCCCTTCGGCCGGACCCGGTCCGACGACGAGAACCGGCTGGCGAACGCCCGCCTCGCGGCCGACCTGACGCACCTGGGGGCCGGGTTCCTGCGAGCGCTCGGATCATCCGGCGACGGCGCACACGCCGAGCCCAGCTTTCTCGTGTGGGGCGTCACGCTCGACGACGTCATGGGACTCGCCGCGGCCTACGAACAGGAGGCGGTGTTCGAGCTGACCAACGACACCGTGTCGGTCATCGGTGTGTTCGGTGACGAGCGGACGGATCGTCCGCGACGTGGCGCGCTGCCCACCTGAGCATCCGATCAGGACGCCCCCGTTCGGCCCCTCGAACTGTCACACCCCGCTGGGAAACTGGGCGCATGAGGAAGACAGCACCACCGGCTCCAGTCACCCCACGAACCTTCAGCGGACGCATCCTTGGCGCCGTCGGCCGACGCCGGGTGATCCAGCGTCGGCTGCCGCGACCGGGGCGCTCGCGGGTGTCGAGACGCCTCGTCGGTTGGCGAGTGGACCCTCAGGCCCCGCCCTCGCCAGCTCCCTCGACGTGGCCCGTGTCGTGTGCGCCGCGAGGCGGTTCGCCCTCCAGGAACTCGGCGATGCCCTCGGCGATGTTGCCGATCACGTTCTTGAGCGGTTCGGGCTCACCGAGCGCCTCGGGGTTCACGTTCGGTTTCCCGTCCTTGGTCTCCTGGAACGTGTGGTCGTCACCCATGTCGACTCCTTCGGGTCTCGGGAACTGTGCCCGTGCGGGGATCGACGGCACGTCGATCGCTCCCATCATGCCCATTCCGGTGGCGGGTGCCACCGGTGCTCGGCTGTCGTCTCCGTCACTCGGCCGCGGGAGGTGCTCATGAGTCGCCCGAGCGCCGTCGACGCGGACGATCAGCATCTCCACGAAGCGCTGGCCTGGTTGGCGGGCGATGAGGCTCGGAGGATCGCGGCCAGTCAGCTCCGGCGGCTGGGCTTCGCCAGCTACGGCGTGGATGCCCTCATCAGCGACGTGGCGGCGGGCGCCATCCGCCGTTTCGAGTCGGACAGGTCAGAGCTGAGGAATCCAGCCGCCTACTGCACGACGTCCTTGAGAAACGAAGTCTTTCGCCTCGCCCGTGGTCGTCGATCGCGGCGTGACGCTTCGCTCGACGAGTTGCTCGACGAGCGACCGGACGATCACCAGGTCCTCGCGCAGTTCGATGACGTCCCGGAGCACGAACCCGGTGAGGACGTCAGCGACCCGCTGCGCGTCGCCATCGAACTCCAGGTCGCACCCGTCTGGGTTCAGTCTGCTGCGCTCACCTTCGTGACGCTCGCCGTCCACGAGTCCGCCGACGTGGCCGACCTGCCGTCGCCGCTGTCCGGCGCCCGATCCGATCAGGCGCTGTGCTGGCCGGCGCTGTACCTGGCTGGCCATGACGACCTGTTCCCCGCGGATTCGTCCGACGCGATCCGTCGGCGTCGGTCTCGCTACATCCGACAGGTGCTCGACGCGGTCAACGCGGCGTTCGTCGCCGCCGCTGCCCGGGGGGAGGTGCAGGGTGGCTGACGCGCCGTTCGACGGCATCTACGGGTCGGCTTGGCGGCGCATCACTGTCGAGCGATTCGACGACCTCGTCGAACTCATCCGTGCCGAGCCCGGTCCGGCAGGCATCGCGCTGGTCGAGTTCCCGGACGGCTCGGCGTGGGCGGTCGACTTCGCCGACCCCGAGTCGCTGGTCTCGCTCGCCATTCCCGACGGATCCATTGCCGACTCACCGCTCGTCATCGCACTGTTCGGCGGTGACGGTGCGATGTTCCTCGCCGACCCGGATGCCGCCGTCGAGCTCCGTGACGACCGCAGCGACGAGATCGGGCCGCACGTGAGCAGGCCGCAGCGATGGGCGCGTGTGCGAGGCCGGTCACGCCCGCAACCGGGCGGTGAGCCGAGCTCGATCGCAGGGCTGATGGTCCTCCTCGCCGACGGGACCACCGATGACGAGGCCGAACCGATCGTTCGGCTCGCAGCCATCGCCGAACTCGTGCGGGTGCTGCCGAACGTCCCGGGCTCCGCACTGATCGCCCCGCTCGTGGAGGCGTACCTCGCCGAGATCGACCGGCTCGCTGCCGACGCCATCGAGGGATCAGCGATCGAATCGTTGTCCGGCGCATCGGCCGGCGAACTCCGTGACCTGCTCGTTCCGCTCGCCGACCCGGCGCCAGGTCACACCGTCGTCGCGCCTGCGCTGAGGGAGTTGCTCGACCGACTCCGCGATCGGGCGACGCGGGGTGACGACCTGGTCGTTGCGATGGCGTCACCGCGGCTGTCGGCCGCCCCGTCCCCTGCGAGCGAGGGTCCTCCTGGCGACCGTCGCGAGATCGCATGCTTCGACGAGCCCGAACCGGTGCTCACGCAGCTGCTCGAGGTCGAGCGGGTCGGGGAGATGCTCATCGAGGTGCGGATGGCCCTCACGGTGTGGGCGAACTGGGCCAGAGTCGTCCGCACGAGCGACCTGGTGACGGTGGCGCTCGTTCCGCTCGAGGAACGGGAACATCTTCGGGTGGGGCGCGGCGTGATCCCTCCCGACCTCGACCTCGACGACGTGGAGGTCATGTTCGGGACGCTCAGCGACCTCGTCGACGACAGGGCTGGCCTCGACGCCGACGAAGTCCTGCGCAACGCCATCCGACTCGGTCGTTCGGCCAGTCGCGCCGCTCGGAGCGGCGACCCGTACCGTGCGCAGCAGCTGTGGGGCGACTGTGAAGCGGCCTGGCTGGCGCTCGGGGATCAGAATCGGGCAGGACTTGCGAACGAATACCGGCACCGAGCTCTCGGGCGTCAGGGACGCATCGGGCCGCCGCTGCTCGCCGAGCGGATCACTGAGGAACTCGAGTCCGGCGAGTTCGACTGAGCCGGACACAGGGCTCGAGCGGCCGGGTTCGAGCTGTCAGGGTTCG